>CAUZRI010000018.1:0-12999 GCA_963582285.1 Gammaproteobacteria bacterium
TAAAGACTTACTGCGCCGTGTCATCGAATTCTATCAAAATGATAAAGCAGCGATAAATAAACAAAATATTGCAGTAAAGGATGCGCTAATTAAAATTCAACAAACACCCAATATTTTACCAGAGAGCATTGATTCAGCACCTGTTTCTCTAGGCATACAGGAAATGATGAATTATTTTGATCCAAACTACGGTGGTTTTTCTGGTGCACCAAAATTTCCTCAAACTCCCAGTATTGAATTTTTGATGTGTGCGAAATCACATGTATCACCTGAACTCTCAAAATCAGCAACTGATAATATGGAATTAACATTAACCAGAATGGGTCAAGGTGGTATTTACGATCAACTGGGAGGAGGATTTTGCCGATATTCAGTAGATAAATTTTGGCTTATTCCACATTTTGAAAAAATGTTATATGACAATGGTCCGCTTTTGTACAATTATTCACAGGCTTGGAAACTAACAGATCATATGTTTTATAAACAAATCGCCAATGATACTGCCAATTGGATCATCCGTGATATGCAATCTCCTGAAGGTGGATATTATTCTTCACTTGATGCGGATTCTGAAGGGAAAGAAGGAAAGTTTTATGTATGGATCCAGGAGGAAATCAAACAACTTCTGGATGAACAAGAATTCATACTGTTTGCTGAATTTTATGGTTTAAACAAAACTGCAAATTTTGAAGGGCAATGGCATTTACATATAGCATCTACATTTGATGAATTAATAAAAGTTAGTGATCTAGGCCACCAACAAATAATTCAATTATTAACTTCTGCAAAAAAGAAATTATTAAACACCAGAAATCTTCGCGTCTGGCCTGGACGTGATGAAAAAATCTTGACGTCATGGAATGCGCTCGCTATTAAAGGTATGGCGATAGCATCTTTAAGACTGGACGATGAAATATATATTGAATCTGCTAACCGTTCTCTGACATTTATCCATGAAACAATGTGGAATCAAAACAGATTGTCTGCCAGTTATAAAGATGGAAAAAGCCACCTCAATGCATACCTTGATGATTATGCATATTTAATTGATGCATTATTAACGGTCTTGTCAGTTAAGTGGGACACAAAATGGATGAATTTTACTTTGGAGCTTGCGACGGTACTTATGGAACAGTTTTACGATAAAGAGAATGGCGGTTTTTATTTTACCTCCCATGATCACGAGGCATTATTACAGCGACGACGCGATTTCATGGATGATGCAACGCCATCAGGAAACGGCATCGCAGCACGTGTACTTTTACAATTATCGCACCTTACCGGTCAGCAGGATTATCGAGACGCCGCAGAAAAAACGTTTAAGGCTACATGGCACTCATTAGTAAAGATCCCTCATGCCCATGCCAGCCTACTTCAGGCTGTTTGTGATTATAATTACCCTCCACGACAGGTGATACTTCGAGGTAAATTGGATGAGATATCCAAGTGGAAAAAAGAATGTTACGAAGCTACAACCGACATACATACCTGTATATACGCAATTCCAGATAATGAAAATGTATTACCAGGTCTACTCGCAGAACGTAAACCTCAAAAAAAATTATCAGTTGCATACATATGTGAAGGGTTTGTGTGCAGAGAACCAATAACAAATCTCAATCAGTTGATCTCCGACTTGAAGAATTAAGCCATTAAATGACATAATGCTGCCTTTTCTACTGAAGGAATCTAACTTTTTCGGATCCATTATTTTTATTCACATTAATTATCCGATTTTTTTCTTTACAACTTGTTGTTTTTAAACAATAATTTTGTTTTATTAAATTATTAAACCAGACGGAGTATGCATCTTCATGAGTAACCACAAAAAACTTACAGAATGGGTAAGCCAAATGGCCGAATTATGCCAACCTGATCAAGTGGTCTGGTGTGACGGTAGTGAAAGTGAATATAACACTATGTGGGAGTTGCTGGTTCAGGGTGGCACGGCGACAAAACTAAATGAAGATCTACGCCCAAACAGTTATCTGGTCCGATCTGATCCGAAGGATGTTGCCCGGGTAGAAGACCGGACGTTTATCTGTTCTGAAAATGAAGATGATGCAGGACCTACCAATCATTGGATGGCCCCGGCAAAAATGCGCGAAACACTTAATGAAGTCTACAAAAATTGTATGCGCGGACGCACTATGTATGTCATCCCCTTTAGTATGGGTCCCATTGGGTCCCCTATTGCACAAGTTGGCGTTGAAATCTCGGATTCCCCCTATGTTGTTACAAATATGCATCGGATGGCCAGAGTGGGTAAACCCGTATTAGATTTTCTTGCTGAGGATGGCGAATTTGTCCCATGCATGCATTCAGTTGGCCAACCTCTCTCTGCGGGTGAGAAGGATGTCTCCTGGCCCTGTAACCCTAAAAATCTGTATATCGTTCATTTTCCGGAGTCCCGTGAAATCTGGTCTTTCGGTTCAGGGTATGGTGGAAACGCCTTATTAGGCAAAAAATGTCTGGCATTAAGGATTGCCTCGGTAATGGCCAGAGATGAAGGGTGGCTTGCTGAGCATATGTTAATTGTCAAGATCACTAACCCTGAAGGAAAGGTTAAATATATTGCTGGTGCCTTCCCCAGCGCCTGTGGAAAAACCAATCTGGCAATGTTGACACCAACAGTACCGGGTTGGAAGGTTGAAACTGTGGGTGATGATATTTGCTGGATGAAATTTGGTGAAGATGGACGACTTTATGCAATCAACCCGGAAGCAGGCTTTTTTGGTGTTGCCCCAGGGACCAGCGATGATTCAAATGGCAATGCGATGAAGACACTATACGGTAACTGTATCTTCACAAATGTCGCTGAAACAGATGATGGCGATGTATGGTGGGAAGGTATGACTAAGGAAAAGCCGGCCCATCTAATAGACTGGAAAGGAAATGACTGGACACCTGAGACCGAAACGCCCGCCGCACATCCGAATGCGCGATTCACTGTATCTGCCAGCCAATGTCCTGTCATTGCAGATGAGTGGGAAGATTTAAAAGGCGTCCCCATCAGCGCCATCCTCTTTGGTGGACGCAGGGCAACCATCGTACCTCTGGTAAATGAAGCAAAAAACTGGAATCAAGGTACGTTTTTTGGATCCATCGTCTCATCAGAAAAAACTGCCGCTGCAGCTGGCAAAATAGGTGAACTACGACATGATCCCATGGCAATGCTACCTTTTTGTGGATACAACATGGCCTCATACTGGCAACATTGGATAAACATCGGTAACAAAGAAGGTGCGAATCTACCCGGAATCTATTATGTAAACTGGTTTAGAAAAAATGACCAGGGAGATTTTATGTGGCCTGGGTTTGGCGAAAACAGCCGTGTTCTTAAATGGATATTCGAACGCTGTGACGGTGTAGCGGATGCAATAGAAACCCCCATAGGCAATCTTCCTACGATCGATGCAATGGATTTTTCCGGATTAGGGCTTGATGAAACGGCGATTGCTGAACTTCTAAGGGTTGAAATTGATGGTTGGTTGCAGGAGATTCCTTTGATCAAGGAATACTATTCAAAATTTGGTGATAAAGTTCCTAAAGAATTACTGACCCAGATTACTGAGTTGCAAGCGCGTCTGGAGAATGCCAAAAAGGCAGCAGCTTAAGATATTACAAAGGGCTGGATACAATATATTTTTACAGCACAAAATTGGTAATTTAATGTTTAACTTATTTTATTGAAGATTTGTATAAGGTAATTAGTCCTTCGGTAGATGAATCGAATTTTGTATCTGATTTTTTACTAGTTAACGTATCGTAGACCTGCTTACTCATCACTTTGCCCAGTTCAACTCCGAATTGGTCAAAGGCATTAATATTCCAGACCACACTTTGTACGAATACCTTGTGTTCGTATAGTGCAATCAGACTGCCTAATGACTGCGGACTTAGGCTGTCAATAACAAGGGTATTACTTGGTTTGTTACCTGACATATGCCGGTGCATTGCCTTCTTATGAGCGTCATCAATTGCTACGCCGGCATTTAATAGTTCCTGTTTAATCTCATCATATGATATTCCATTCATCAAGGCATTGGATTGTGCCAGACAATTGGAAACAAGATGAGAATGATGTGCATCATTAATTGGGGTAAGTTCAAATATGAAATCGATAGGTATAAACTTTGTCCCCTGGTGTAATAATTGATGAAATGAATGTTGACCATTGGTTCCAACTGTACCCCAGGTGACGGAGGCAGATTGATAAGTTAATGTTTCGTTTGTAACACTGACAGATTTTCCATTACTTTCCATTTCCAACTGTTGAAGAAATTCTGGAAAATATCTAAGGTGATGTACATATGGTATTACCCCATGACTATGACTCTCCCAGTAATTCACATTCCAGATATCCAGTAAAGCTAATACCACGGGCAGATTTTTTTCAAACGGTGCGCTTTTAAAATGCAGATCCATTTGTTCTGCACCTTTTCGCAGATCATTAAAGTTTTCCATCCCGATAGACAGTGCAATGGATATCCCAATTGCTGACCAAAGTGAGTATCGACCTCCTACCCAGTCCCACATTGGCAATACATTTTCCTCAGGAATTCCGAATTCAGTCGCCTTTTTCAAATTTTCAGTAACAGCCAGGAAATGCTTTCCGTAATCTTTCTGCCCTATAGGTAATTTTGATTCCAACCAGACCCTGGCTGTTCGTGCATTTTGTAATGTCTCAAGGGTAGAGAATGATTTTGAACAAATAATGAATAATGTAGAATCCGCTTCAACTTTATTTAGTACTGAATAAATATCAACGCTATCCAGATTCGACACAAAATGACATGCCACGTTACCTACACCATAGGAATGTAGCGCATTTGTAACCATCATTGGCCCAAGGTGTGAACCACCTATACCAATATTAACAATATCAGTTATAGTTTTGTCAGTAGCGCCTTTCCATTGACCAGTATGCACCTGTTGTACAATGTTGGTCATCTTATCTAAGACTTGACAGATCTCGGTATGATATGGACCACTGCCAGAGGAGTCTCTTAAGGCCGTATGTAATGCTGGTCGTAGCTCGGTGGAATTGACATCTTCACCATTAAAAAGTGCGTCAATTTTATCTTGCAATTGAAGACTTTTAGCCGCCTTCACTAACAAACCTACAGTGTCTTTAGTAATTAAATTCTTTGAATAATCAAGAATTAGTCCCGCACCACTCGTATGTAATTCGTTAAATCTATCTGGATTTATACTAAACTGTTGCTTAAGACTAATGTTCTCTAGAGACTGCCTATGTAGCGCTAGCTCTTCCCAAACTGGAGAACCAGTGGGTTTAAATGTTTTCTTCAAATCGTATAACCAAAATTTTCTTCAAACCTTGTATTAAAACTCTCACGGTCAAATTTATGCTTTTGCGTTCCATGATGTTCGATTTTAATCGCCCCCATCAGGGAGGCTATTCTGCCCGTGGTATCCCAATCCAACTCATTCATCAATCCATAAAGTAACCCCGCACGAAAGGCATCTCCACAACCTGTGGGATCAACAATATTCTCAACCTTGGCAACAGGAATCGTATATTGTTTATTGCTGGTATATACAACAGAACCTTCACTGCCGCGTGTTATAATTAACGCCTGAACTCTCTCTGCCACTTCGTGTGGAGAAAGTCCGGTTTTATCCTGCATCATCTGCCATTCATAATCATTTACACTTACCCAAGAGGCCTTGACAATAAAATCATTTAGTTCCTCTCCACTAAACATGGGCATCCCCTGACCTGGATCAAAAATAAACGGAATATCTTGCCCATGGAATTGGCTGGCATGCTCTAACATACCATCACGGCCATCGGGGGATATTATCCCTATAGTTATATCTGCAGCATCGCTGACCTTGTTATGGTGTGCAAAGGACATTGCACCTGGATGGAAGGCTGTTATCTGGTTGTCATCAAGATCGGTAGTAATAAATGCCTGACCAGTGAAAGCCTCATCTATGATCTGTACATGGGTTCGTTCTATCTCTTTCTCATCCATCCAGCTTGCATAGCTGTCAAAATCCTTACCAACGGTCCCCATAGGCAAGCCCGAACCTTCAAGCAATTTTAGGTTATAGGCTATATTCCCTGCACAACCTCCATATTCGCGACGCATCTCTGGGACCATAAACGAAACGTTTAACATATGGATCTTGTCAGGCAGTATATGATTTTTAAAATGATCCGGAAAAACCATTATATTGTCATAGGCAAACGAACCACAAATTAATGCTTTCATAAATTTTCTCTAATAATATATTTAAAATAATTAACCACTGTTTCTTACCCTGTAATGGCAAGCGCCATCTCGGATTGTAACAAGTCATCAGACCTGTTGAAACGATTAAGAGTCTGAGACAGAAACTGACCCGTATAGGATTTTTTTATTTTGGCAACTTTTTCAGGTGTACCCGTAGCAATAACCTGACCACCATTGTCTCCACCTTCCGGGCCAAGGTCGATAATCCAGTCTGCTGTCTTAAGAACATCCATATTGTGTTCAATAACAATAACTGTATTTCCATGGTCTCTAAGTCTATGAAGTACCTGTAACAATTGCTTTATGTCATGAAAATGTAATCCGGTAGTGGGTTCATCCAATATATAAAGTGTCTTACCTGTATCTCGTTTAGAAAGTTCTCTTGATAATTTTATGCGTTGAGCCTCACCACCTGACAAGGTTGTCGCATTTTGACCGAGTTTTATGTAAGACAATCCTACATCAATCAATGTTTGTAATTTTCTTGCAATAATTGGTACTGCATCAAAAAATTCTCGTGCATCCTCGACGGTCATATCCAACACTTCATGGACACCTTTACCTTTATATCGAATATCCAGGGTCTCCCGGTTATAGCGTTTTCCTTTGCAAATATCACAAGTCACATATATATCAGGAAGAAAATGCATTTCTACTTTTATCAACCCATCTCCCTGACATGCCTCACAACGACCGCCTTTGACATTAAAACTAAACCTGCCTGGATTGTATCCACGTGATCTCGCCTCCTGGGTTGCCGAAAACAATTCACGAATGGGAGTAAAGAGACCCGTGTATGTCGCTGGATTTGAACGTGGTGTCCTGCCTATAGGACTCTGATCAATATCTACAATCTTATCCAGTTGATCAAGTCCATATAACTCTGTAAAGGCTGCAGGACTTGTACTGCTTCGATTTAATTCCTGAGCCACTGCACGATATAACGTATCGTTAATTAATGTTGATTTACCAGAACCAGAAACACCGGTAACACAAGTCATCAATCCCAGAGGAAATTCTACAGTGAGCTTCTTTAAGTTATTGCCTGTTGCGCCTACTATCTTTATTACTCGACTGGCATCGTACGGCGTTCTACATGCAGGTATTTCTATCTGTAATCGACCAGACAAATATTTTCCGGTCATAGAATTAGGATGGGAAATTACCTGATCTGCGCTCCCCTGAACCACAATCTCACCACCATGTACCCCTGCTCCCGGACCAATATCGATGACATGATCAGCAGACATTATTGCCTCTTCATCGTGTTCCACAACAATAACGGTATTACCAAGATCTCGTAACCGTTTTAAAGTATCCAATAGGCGGTTGTTATCTCGTTGATGCAAACCAATAGATGGCTCATCAAGAACATACATAACGCCCACCAAACCTGCACCTATCTGGCTTGCCAGGCGTATCCTCTGTGCTTCACCCCCCGATAGCGTTTCTGCACTGCGACTTAAGGTAAGATAATCCAGGCCGACATTTATCAAAAATTGGATCCGTTCTCTCACTTCTTTAAGTATCTTTTCTGCAATTTTACCTCGTTTTCCCTTCAATTTGAGGGAGGATAGATAACCAGATAGTTGTAATATTGGCATCGCGGTAATATCTGGTAGTGAATGGGTTTTAATAAAAACATGCCGCGCAGCTTTATTTAGTCGTGTGCCACTGCAAGTCTGGCAACTTTTATTGCTCTGATACTTAATTAACTCATCACGTACCATGGTTGAATCAGTTTCGCGATAGCGTCTAGCCATATTTGAAACAATTCCTTCAAAACAATGTTTCCGTTTTATATGACCTCGACTACTACTAATATAATTAAATTCAATTTCATGCTTGCCGCTACCAAATAAAATAATATTCTGAATTTTCTTTGAAAGTTTTTTAAACGGTTTATCAATGTCAAATTTATAATGATTGGACAAGCCTTTGAGTAATTGAAAGTAATATACATTTCGCCGGTCCCATCCTTTTATTGCGCCACCTGGGAGACTTAAATCTGGATTTTGTACTATCCGATCAGGATCAAAAAACTGGATTACGCCCAAACCATCACACACCGGACAGGCTCCTGAGGGACTATTGAATGAGAAAATTTTAGGTTCAAGTTCACTAATGCTGTAGCCACATTGAGAACAAGCAAATCGAGCTGAATAAATAACATCAGCTCTTTCGGATTGATCCATATACGCTACTATAACTAAACCGCCAGACAAACGTATGGCGGTTTCAACAGATTCTGTCAGCCTAAGAGTGATATCGGAACGAACCTTAATCCGATCAACGACTGCCTCAATAGAATGTTTTTTATGCAATTCCAGTTTTGGTATTTGGTCTAGTTCAACTATCGTTCCATTTACTCTAGCGCGGATAAAACCTTCACTTCTAAGTCGCTCCAGTACCTGGAGATGCTCACCCTTGCGATCTTGTATAACAGGGGCTAATAACATGATCCGTTCATCGTCAGGCATAGTCAGGATTGAATCCACCATCTGACTGACTGTTTGTGCAGACAACACAATATCGTGATCGGGACAACGAGGCTCTCCGACACGAGCATACAATAAACGTAAATAGTCATAAATTTCGGTAATAGTACCCACTGTTGAACGAGGGTTATGTGAAGTGGACTTTTGTTCGATAGAGATTGCAGGAGACAGACCTTCTATATGATCAACATCAGGTTTTTCCATCATAGATAAAAACTGCCTGGCATAGGACGACAATGACTCCACGTATCGACGCTGACCTTCCGCATAAATTGTGTCAAATGCCAGTGATGACTTACCGGAACCCGAAAGTCCGGTTATTACCACTAGCTGATTTCTCGGAATATCGATGTCAATATTCTTCAAATTGTGGGTTCGTGCACCCCTAATATGTATGATTTCCATTAATCTTTTCGTCAGGCAAAATAAACTGCTAATATTAAATTGATTCTCTCACGTTAAGCAAAGGAGAATTGATAATTCATAACATTTATAAGGAGAAGATCATGGCCAGAGGCATAAACAAAGTCATTTTAGTTGGAAATTTAGGAAATGACCCGGATGTGCGATATACCGCAGGAGGCGCTGCAGTGAGCAATATCAGTATTGCAACTTCTGAATCCTGGAAAGACAAGGAGTCTGGAGAAAAGCAGGAAAAAACAGAATGGCACCGAGTGGTATTTTTCGGGAGATTGGCAGAAATTGTCGCTGAATATCTAAAAAAAGGCTCACAAGTTTATATTGAAGGGAGATTGCAAACGCGTAAATGGCAGGATAAAGAAGGCACTGATCGTTACACGACTGAAATTGTAGCGAATGAAATGCAAATGCTTGGCAGCCGGGGTAGTAGCGGAAATTTTGATACTGCACCTCCGCCAGATACTTCTTCGTCATCATCATCTGCACCTAATGCTGCGCCCGCACGAAAGGCAGATGAAAACTTTGTTGACGATGATATTCCCTTTTAGATAGGCGTAAACGAAAATTTTATGTAATTCACATCAATAAAAAGGCCCAGGGCAGATAGCGAGACTACTGCCCTGGCAACATAATTCAAACGACTCGTATTAACCCCTGGTGATTGCAATCAATCGCTGTAAATATTCTGGGTATTTTACAAATATCACACCTGTAATAATCAAGTTAAGTATTCCGACAAATAAATAAATCTGAGGTATAGAATATAAAAGCTTAATCAGGGAGATGACCACTAACGCCGATGTCACCATAAATATTGCATTAAGGATATTGGTTGCAGCAATTACCCTGGCACGTAGACTCGGACTGGCACGATGTTGAACCATTGCATATAGCGGGACAATATATACACCGCCAAAAAAACCAATACCAATTAGATCAAATAAAATTCTCCAATGAATTGTATATTGCATAAAATCCATAAATACAAATTGCTGGCCCGCTGTAACACCAGTTATACCAGGCATACCGATAAAATATAGATCAAACGCAAACAAGCTTAAGCCCAATGCGCCAATTGGAACCAGGCCAGGTTCAATCTTTGCTCTCGAAAGCCTCTCACAAACCAAAGAACCGGAACCAATGCCGATTGAAAATGCGGTTAGTAATGAGGTGGTAACTAATTCATCTCCAAATAGTACATCTCTGCTATAAGTAGGTACCAATGACAGATAAGTCGCGCCAATAAACCAAAACCAGGAAATTGCGACAATCGCAATAAAAATTTCTTTTTCCGATATTACGTAACGGAGAATTTTTAGTGTTTGTTTCAAAATATTCCAGTCGATAATCAAAGTTTTATCTGCGGCTTCTGCATCAGGTATATATCGACTAGACAGCCAACCTAGAAGTGCTACACAAATAACAATGCTGGAGACTATTGAAACACCAACACCTTTCAAATTAATTAACGCGCCGCCAATAATTGTTCCGCCAAGAATTGCAAGATATGTCCCCATTTGTACTAATCCATTTCCACCAGTTAACTCACGAAACTCTAGGTGCTGTGGCAAGATTCCGTATTTCAATGGTCCAAAAAAAGTCGATTGCATACCCATTAAGAAAAGAACCACCATTAATAAAGGTAGACTTTCTGTTAAAAAGCCCACTACAGCAAAACCCATTATTAATATTTCTACAAGTTTAATGCGCCTTATCAAGAATGATTTTTCATACTTATCTGCAATTTGACCGGCTGTGGCTGAAAACAGAAAATACGGCAAGATAAACAATCCACCTGCGGTTATAACAAGAATGCTACTGTCCATTGATGTCTGATCTGCGAGTGTAAACGCGATGTAAATCACTAATGCGTTTTTAAAAATATTATCATTGAGTGCACTCAAAAATTGAGTGACAAAGATGGGCAAAAACCGCGCGCTTTTTAATAGGGTATATTGGCTCATGGACTTAAGATTTCAATGATGTCATATTTACATTACATTAAGCTCTAATATTCGATTCCGAGAATCTTATGTCGATTGTGACACAAATCAGTCTACTTAAAAATCGAAGGACAAAAATTGTCGCAACACTAGGTCCTGCCTCAAATTCGTCTGAAAGTATAAAAACCCTTATCCTAACAGGCGTAAATGTTTTTCGATTAAACATGTCTCATGGCGATCACGAATCCCATGCAACTGCCTATCAGAATATCTGAAATATATCCCAGGAACTGGGATTACCTGTGGCTATTTTAGCCGATCTTTGTGGACCAAAAATTCGCACAGGTAATTTCAAGAATGACCAAATATTGCTTGAAAACGGGACTGAAATTACTGTCACTACCAGGGACGTAGAAGGCACAACTGACCTAATACCGTCCCAATATGCTGCCCTGTCTACTGATGTAAAAGCAGGAAATAGAATTCTGTTAAATGATGGACTATTGGAGCTCAAGGTAAAATCTGTAAATGATTCTGAGATTGTTTGCGAGGTTATACACGGTGGAGTACTAAAAAACAAAAAGGGAATAAATCTTCCTGGCGTTAATGTATCAGCACCTTCGCTGACTGAGAAAGATAAAATTGATGCCCAGTTCGCAATGGAGTTGGGGGTAGACTTTCTTGCCTTATCATTTGTCCGATGTGCTACAGATATTACTGATTTAAGAAATATTATTAATGAATTTGGCAGCCATGCTTCCATAGTCGCAAAAATTGAAAAACCCGAGGCGTTAGAAGATATTGATAATATAGTTGCCGCCACTGATGCCATTATGGTAGCGCGTGGCGATCTAGGTGTTGAATTGAATCCTGAAGAGGTTCCCGTTGCACAGAGCCAGCTAATTAAAAAAGCCCGCGCCAACTTTAAGCCAGTTATCGTTGCCACTCAAATGCTTGAATCTATGATTGAAAGCGCTAGACCAACACGGGCTGAAGTCACGGATATTGCTTATGCCGTTACCCTTGGTGCGGATGCAGTAATGTTATCTGCAGAAACTGCATCCGGTAATTTTCCGATAGAAGCGGTTCAAATGATGGACCGCATCGCTAGACAAACTGAATCTCACTTATGGGAGAATGAAAAATACGAAACTTCAGTTTCCAGGCATAATATTGTTCCATTAAGTATCTGGGATGTTATGGCGAATGCAACAGCCAATATGTCCAGAGATATTATGGCACACGCAGTTGTTGTAATATCAAACAGCGGGATGTCAGCAATGACTATGAGTTCAGCAAGACCTGCAGCGCCTGTCGTTGCAATTACCAATACAGAATATGTCTATTGTCAAATGGCACTACTATGGGGTGTCGTCCCTGTATATTCTGAAGATGCAGGTAAAACAAATCCTAATGAGATAGCGAGAAAAATTGCACGGGAACTTGATCTGGTAAATGCTGGCGAATATATACTACTTATCAGGGGATTTCACAGCACTCCAGAATTAAATACACCCTCGATTACCTGTCTGATGATTTAATGAAATAGGACAGGATTGTTGCAGGATAAAACAGAAAAATAAATATTAATAGACAGGATTTACAAGATTAACAAGATAATATTTGTGTATTTTTTTAATCCTGTAAATCTTGTCTAAATATTTTTCAAAGGAAAACTGGACATTTCTATGTGGAGATTGCCTGTTTGAGGACGATAAATTTAAAATTAACATTCTTCCTGTTTTATCCTGCAACAATCCTGTTAATCCTGTCTAAAAGTTTTTTTCTCTCACCTTAATTTATAAACAGGCAGTGCGCCATCTGCCGCAGTCTGGTAGGTAACGGTAAAATCTTTCAATGCATTCAGAGCATCTT
>CAUZRI010000019.1:0-12783 GCA_963582285.1 Gammaproteobacteria bacterium
GTCAATTATCACATCAAACAAAGATACTTTTATATGCGTCCCACTGTTTGTATTAGAACGACGAATTAGCGAGCGTAAAATCGCGGCATAGGCCGTCATGCCGGTACTTATGTCACACAACGATATCCCCACTCTGGCAGGACCCTCGGGGGTCCCTGTTACGGAGGAAAGACCAGATTCCGCCTGTACCAGTAAATCGTACGCCTTCATTTCGGCATACGGACCGGACTCGCCATAACCGGAGATACTGCACATAATAATTTGCGGGTTAATCTCTTTCAGACTTTCATAATCCAGACCCAGGCTGGCGACAGCACCTGATCTGAGATTTTGTATAAAGATATCGGCCTTACTCAGCATTGAAAGAAGAATTTCATGATCAGAAGAATCTTTCACATCCAGACAAACAGACTCTTTCCCCCGGTTTAACCAGACGAAGTAAGCGCTTTCGCCTTTCACCAGGTGATCATAGTTGCGGGCGAAATCGCCCTCTTCTCGCTCTATCTTGATTACCCGCGCCCCGGCTTCGGCTAGAAGATTACTGGCATAAGGCGCGGCAACGGCCTGCTCAAGCGTAACAACAAGTATGCCTTCCAGATCCTTCATCGATTAATAGGAACGAGGCAGGCCCAACCGGTGTTCGCCCAGGTATGCCAGGATTAAATTAGTTGAAATTGGTGCAATTTGGTACAGACGCGTTTCACGGAATTTTCGCTCAATATCGTATTCCTCTGCCAATCCATATCCTCCGTGGGTTTGCATGCACATATCTGCTGCGGCCCAAGAAGCTTCCGACGCAAGTAATTTAGCCATATTCGCTTCCGTGCCACAATCCTCTCCTTGGTCATAAAGACTGATGGCTTTATGCACCATTAATGCTGCGGCCTCAGTCTGCGCATAAGCCCTGGCGATAGGAAATTGTATACCTTGATTTTGTCCGATAGGTCGACCAAAAACCTTACGTTCATTAGCATATTGGGTTGCTTTATCAATAAACCAATTTGCATCACCGATACATTCCGATGCAATTAGAATACGTTCAGCATTCATCCCGGAAAGGATATATGAAAATCCTTCACCTTCAGTACCAATCAGGTTTTCTGCAGGCACTGGCACATCGTCAAAAAAAATCTCAGTCGTTGCATGATTCAACATGGTTCGAATAGGTTGAATCACCATGCCGGAATTCTTTGCATCATTTATATCGACGATAAAAACCGACAAGCCTTTAGTACGTTTCGGTACTGCATCCCTGGATGTTGTTCGCGCCAACAACACCATCAAGTCAGAATGTTCTGCTCGCGATATCCAAACCTTTTGGCCATTTACAATATAGTTGTCACCGTCACGTACCGCCGTAGTGGTAATGCTGGTGGTATCAGTACCTGCCGTGGGTTCTGTAACGCCAAATGCCTGGAGTCGAAGATCACCACTGGCTATGGATGGCAAAAATTTGGTTTTTTGTTCGATGCTACCGTGTTTGAGGATAGTTCCCATGGTATACATCTGGGCATGACACGCCGCTGCATTGGCACCGTTTTCGTGAATAGCCAAGACAATTTCGGCAGCAATCTTTAATGGAAGTCCGCTACCACCGAATTCTTCGGGTATAAGGCAGGCTAATAATCCAGCTTCGGTAAGCGCCTGTACAAATTCACCTGGATATTCTGCGTTTCGATCTTTCTCACGCCAGTATTCACCTGGGAATTCAGTGCAGATTCGCGCAACCGTTTGGCGTACCTGTTCAATGATATCGTCGTATTCCATATTAATGTTTTTCACAAGTGTAACTTTAAGAATATTTTGTTGGTTAATAATTTCTTTGTGTTGTCATTCTGGCGTAAGCCAGAATCCAGCTGTTCCAATCGACTGCTGGATGCTGGTTTTCACCAGAATGACGGCCAAACACCTGGTCAGATTTTCATTAAGAAGTAAAAATTGAAATGATAGAAATATTTTATCTTATATGCAGGATAAGTAATACCTTAAGATTTAAATCTTATTTTCAATTGTATGAATACACTCAAAACTGGGACAGGAAAGCCAGAAAACTATAATTACAAACTACATATTTGAATAATTTGGTCCGGATCCGCCCTCTGGTGCGATCCAGTCTATATTTTGCGCCGGATCTTTAATCTCACAGGCCTTACAATGCACACAATTGGACGCATTAATCTGGAATTGCTTCGTACTATTCTCCCTGTCAATAATTTCATACACCCCGGCTGGACAATAGCGTTGTGCCGGCTCGTCATAGATCGGGAGATTCTTTTCTATAGGGATCCCTGGATCTTTAAGGATAAGGTGATCTGGTTGATCCTCTATATGCTTTGTATTTGACAAATAAACAGAGGACAGTCTATCAAAGCTAAGTATTCCATCGGGCTTAGGGTAATCTAATTTCTTTGCCTCAAGGGTCTTTTCAAGGCATGCATGGTCGGGACGATTATCGTGTAAAGTTAGCGGGATACTGCCAATAAAAATATTCTGATCGATGAAGTTGTATGCCCCTCCGAGTAATGTTCCAAATTTGTGTATGGCCGGACCAAAACTTCGGCTTTGAAACAATTCATTGTGTAACCAGCTAGCTTTAAATTTTTCGGGATAGCTAGTTAATGTGTTCGCTCCATCAGAACTTTTCAGCAGTTGTCTAACTATTGCTTCCGCGACGAGCATGCCTGATTTCATCGCCGTATGAATGCCTTTGATCTTGGCAAAATTGAGAGTCCCCAGTTCACATCCGATTAGGGCACCACCGGGGAATACCATCTTCGGCATGGAATTATAACCGCCTTTACTGATTGTCCTTGCGCCGTAACAGATACGTTTACCTCCATCAAGATACTGACGAATAAGAGGATGGTGTTTAAAACGCTGAAATTCATTAAACGGTGACAGATATGGATTGCTGAATGAGAGATCTACTATAAGACCAACGGCAACAAGGTTATTTTCATGATGATATAAAAACGCCCCCCCTGGGTTTATATTATCAAGTGGCCATCCTACCCCATGCATAACCAAACCTGCTTCATGTCGGGAAGGATCAACCTCCCAAAGTTCCTTAAGTCCAATGGCGTAATGCTGCACATCTACATTTTCGTTTAGACGAAAATGCGCCTGCAAACGCTTACCAATATGGCCTCGGCTTCCCTCAGCAAACAAAGTATATTTTGCGCGCAGTTCCATACCCGGTGTATACACTCCTTCTTTCTCTTTGCCGTTGCGGTCGATACCGTGATCACCGGTAATAATCCCTCGCACAACATCGTTTTCGATTATCGCGTGTTGCGCCGCAAAGCCTGGGTAGATCTCGACACCTAAGGTCTCTGCCTGTGCGCCCAACCAGCGGCAAAGATTACCGAGTGAAATCACATAATTACCTTTATTGCGCATCGTCTTAGGTAAAAAAGTATTTGGCCACTTGATTGCTGAACTGGCATTACGGAAGAGATAAAATTCATCTCTAGCCACTGGAATACTCAAGGGTGCACCGAGTGACTGCCAGTCAGGAAACAACTCATTCAGGGCACGAGGTTCGAATACAGCACCCGACAGGATATGAGCACCAATTTCAGAACCCTTCTCGATTATACAAACACTGATTTCAGTGTTTGCTTCAACAGCCAACTGCTTCAGTCGACAGGCAGCAGAAAGTCCCGCCGGTCCAGCCCCGACAATGACTACGTCATACTCCATGATGTCTCTATTTACTGTCATTATTCAATATTACCATGGACAGTTAAATTCCATTGCCTCTACCGAAATTAATCACATGAAGGGTAGATTCCTTTAGATTTCTATACCCTACACCCCATCTCTATACGAATTAAACCTTTGCAAAAAAATATTATTTTAATTACCCTGAAACCATTATGTCAACCATACTTTCCCCTCGCAGAAGCCTGTTATTTACACCGGCCAATCGTCCTGCACTTTATACCAAGGCGCTTGAATCGGGGGCCGATATGGTCATCATTGATCTTGAAGATGCGGTAGCCGAAGATCAAAAAGAGCATTCACGTTCCAGTGCTATTGAATTTCTCGCAGAAGAAAGCGACAAAATTCCTGAACGAATTATTCGAATCAATAGCCCGCAAACAAAGGCAGGACAGGCTGATCTTGATGCCCTGCTAGATGCGAATCTCACCTCAGGAACCATCCTCATACCAAAAGCTGAAAGTGCCGAGGAGATTCGGGCTGTAAACCAGCTGTTGTCCAAAGGAGATCCTTCCTTGAAGCTGGCGATAATGATCGAAACCATTATGGGTGTGGAAAACTGCTACGAGATACTCAAGGCCATATCGCAGCTGGACTTTGTGATGTTTGGCGGAGCGGACCTTGCCGCAGAACTGGGTACCACTGTTGCAAAGGAACCCCTGGCCTATGGACGCGCCAGACTTGTCTATGCGGCAAAGCATGTACAATTAAATGTGTTTGATATGCCATGTTTAAACTTTAAAGATCTCAATCTTGTACGCTCGGAAGCTGAACATGCAAGGCTAATGGGCTTTACCGGTAAGGCTGTGATTCACCCTTCTAACCTGGATATTATCAATACTGTATTTACACCCACCAATAAAGAACTGGAGGAAGCCCAACGATTTATCGACGCATATCAAAACAGCAAAACAGGCGTCGCTGTAGTGGATGGTAAGCTGGTGGAAAAACCTGTCGTTCGCGCTATGGAAATTATCCTGGCCCGCGGTCATGCAGCAGGATTAAGACCCTGAACTGGGTGGCAATAGACAACCAATCAATAAAGTCAATTTTGCTGTCTCTGTCTCTGTCATTGATCCAATGTGTTTATTCGAATTCATAGGTGTTATTATTCAGTTTTAGATAAATTAGCTATTACATAATATATAGCTATTACATAATATAAGGTATATGCTGCGCCAGCGTATTACTTGATTTGATATTACTAAACGCGGTCATCTCAGAAAGCCAATCCCTATCCCTTCGATGGAAAGCTTATCCCTCTAAGTAAGAAAAGGCTCGCAAGCCGATAACGACATTATTATTTTATATCTGCGTGCAATTTTTTTAAAAAATTGCAATTACGCAGTTGCCAGCTTTATTGTACAAAAACTAATCTAAGGAATATTTTAATTAAAAAACTAGCATCTTATTCTCAAAAACAAAATTTAAGTTTGTCCGTATTGCCTTTATTGGACGAACATCAAAATGAAACTGTACCTATTGATTTTGTTCGCCCTGCTATATTTTCTCAGCATGCACATAATACTGACAATCATCCATCAAACGATCTATTTGTTATTGGCGTCACTGGGACTAATGGAAAAACTACAGTCGCGTATTTAATAGGCGAAGTATTAAAGCTTGCAGGGTATAAGCCATTTGTTTTAGGTACCTTCAATTCGGGAAACAAAGATTTATCAACCCCGGATTCACCAAAAATTCTTAAATTTATGAAAACCCATCTCGATCAAGGTGGGACACATTTTATAATGGAGGTCACGTCTGAAGGAATAGATCAAGGCAGAATAACAGGGATTGATTTTAACGTTAAACTTCTCACAAATATTACACAAGATCACCTTGATTATCATAAGACTTTTAGTAATTATAAAAAAGTAAAGTTAGGCTTTATGAACGAAGGATCTTCCCATAAGATTTATCCAAAAAATTTCGATAAAGAACCTATGGATTTTACTACTAAACTTTTAGGGGATTTTAATTTTTTAAACATCAAGGCAGCGATTAGTGTACTTCGGCATATAGGTATTTCTGAAAAATATATTGAGAGAACCTTATCTACATGTTCTCCTCCTAGAGGGCGTTTAGAAAATGTTGATAGAGGTCAATCTTTTATGGTGTTAATAGATTATGCCCACACGCCAGACGGTCTTGAAAATGTCCTACGTACCGTTAAAAATATTGCCATGAAAAGAAAGGGACGTCTTTTAGTTCTTTTCGGTTGTGGTGGTAATCGGGATCGTGGGAAAAGATCTAAAATGGGAAAAATTACCAGTGATATTGCCGACCGATTAGTGATAACCGATGATAATCCACGCCTTGAAGATAGTCAGGAAATCATGTCAGATATCTTGAGTGGTATAGATCCTGATTTTAGTAATTATGTTTTGATCCAAAATCGAAAAAAAGCAATTGAATATATTATCAATCAATCTGAAAAAAATGATGTTGTGATACTTGCGGGGAAGGGGCATGAAACATACCAAATACTACAATCGGAAACAATTGAATTTGATGACAGGGAAGAGGCAAGAAATGCAATATTAAGTAGATTAAAAAAGAATCCCCATATGTTTAACTCCTACAAAACAGAAAAGTCCGCAAATATTGCGTAGATAATTAGTACTACTACACAGAGCAATATTCCCGCCTGCCTCACTATTGGCCAGGGAGTCATATCCACAATGCTTTCTATCTGGTCTGAATGAACATCAGCTAGAGGTTTGAATTTTCCAAATGCCAGCAAAATCGAGACAAGTAACAGGAAGACTAATCCCAGAAAGTGAAATTCATGAATTGAACTCACCCATTCGGTAAACGGACTGATGAAATAGCCACAAACAATGATGATTATACCCAGCAATAGCGCAATTTTTGCGGCGATTGGGGGGATGCGTTTGAATAACATGCCACAAACAACTACGGAAAAAATTGGTATAAAATAGAGCCCGTTCATTTTTTGTAGATATTGAAAAATACTCTCATGCTGCATTAGAAGTGGCGCCATGATCATTGAGAAGACGGCCAGGGTCCAGCCAAAAATCTTGCCGCTTTTTACCACCTGATCATTGTTAGCTGTTTTATTAATTACTTTTTTATATAGCCCCAGGCTAAATAGTGTGCAGGTACTGTTTAGTGCTGAATTATAGCTAGACAATATTGCCCCCATCATTACCGCTGCAAAAAAACCAACCATAGCAGATGGTAAAACATGGTTAACCAGCATGCCGTATGCCTGATCAGCATTTTGATTACCCAATTCAGGAAACATGGTGAAGGCAATGATACCTGGTACTACTAGATAAAGTGGCCCGAATAGCTTAAGCACACCTGTTGCAATAACACCTTTCTGTCCTTCAGCCAGTGATTTTGCACCAAATGTTCTTTGAATAATTTGCTGGTTTGATGTCCAGTAAAAAAAATGTAACAGAAGAACACCGGAAAACAAGGTACTAAATGGCACAGAATTGTCTGAGCTACCAATGGAGTTTAGTCGTTCCGGATGTTGTTGTGCCAGCTCAGTAATTCCACGGACCAAGTCGCCGTCACCCAGGGCATCCAGACTAAACCAGACAATCATGAATCCGCCAATTAGCAGACCAATACCATTTAATGTATCAGAGACGGCAACGGTACGAAGCCCTCCGAATAGGGCATAGAGTGATCCTATGATCCCTACTGTCCAGACAACTATCCAAAGAACCAGTGGGCGTGATTCAATTCCGATAATGTCCTGAATATCCAGTATGCCCATTAAACCTGTGGCGCCGGTATAGAGTATGATAGGCAGTAAAATTAGTGCGTAGGCAGACAGAAAAATAATATTCGTAATAACCTGTGTCTGGTGGTCATATCTGATCTCAAGATACTCAGGAACCGTTGTTACCCCATATTTTAGAAACCTTGGTAAAAAAAATAGTGCCATCGCTACCAGTGCAATAACCGCTATAACCTCCCATGCCATGACCGACATACCATCAATATATGCCGCCCCGTTGAGTCCCACCATTTGCTCAGTTGATAAGTTAGTCAGTAACAACGAACCGGCAATTAACGGCCAAGATAGTGTTCTCCCAGCCAAAAAGTATCCAGCGACAGATTTATGATCGTCTTTTCGCGTGAAAAAGATTGTCAATCCAGCGACAAGCGCAGTAACGAAGATAAATGAGAGGATAACCATAAATAGATCCTATATTAGATATCCAAATGGTTTAATCATTTAATGTGTCCAACGCTTTTGAGAATTCAGGCAATGCCTGGAACAGATCCGCAATCAGACCGTAATCGGCTATTTCAAAAATGGGTGCATCCATGTCCTTATTTATTGCCACGATTACTTTACTGTCTTTCATGCCGGCTAAATGTTGAATGGCGCCTGATATACCCACTGCGATATATAAATCTGGGGCCACGATCTTACCGGTCTGCCCAACCTGATGATCATTGGATATATAATCCGCATCCACGGCGGCTCGTGAGGCTCCGATTGCCGCGCCCAGTTTATCGGCTAAGTCCTCCAGCAATTTAAAGTTCTCTGCGGCACCCAAACCACGGCCACCTGAGATTACAACCCGGGCTGTGGTCAGCTCTGGTCTATCCGACGTACTAAACTCATTCTTTATAAATTCTGATATCCCAACCATTGGCGTGGCGACTATTGATTCGATTTGAGCTGTCCCATTTTCAGTGTCCGCTGGGTCAAAGGCTGTAGTACGAACAGTTATGACCTTAATAATATCCCGACTCTGTACAGTGGCCAGAAAATTGCCTGCGTATATTGGTCTGACGAATGTATCAGGCGAATTAATTTTTACGATATCAGAAATCTGGGCAACATCCAGTAATGCGGCTACTCTGGGCATGAGGTTTTTACCGAAGGTCGTGACAGGTGCAAGGATATAGTTTATTTCCTCTGTCACCTGCGAAATTATCAGGGGAGTGAGCTCCTCTGCCAAACCATTTTTATAATGGGCAGCATCCGCCATACAAACCTGTGTAATCCCCATAATTTTACTGGCAGCATCGGCCACAGCACTGCAGTGATAGCCAGCGATCAGAAGCGTAATATCTTTCCCCAACTGTCTGGCCGCAGAGATGGTAGGTAATGTTGAAGCCGAGAGGCTGCTGTTATCATGCTCAGCAATAACGAGGATACCCATATCAGATTACCCTGGCTTCATTTTGGAGCTTGTCTACCAACTCTTCTATAGATTTAACTTTGATACAGCCACTTCGTTTAGGTGGTTCATTAAGACCTAATAGCTTCAGCCTCGGTTGAAAATCTATATCAAGGTCTACTCCTTTTATACGATCCAATGGCAATTTTTTGGACTTCATTATATTTGGCAAACTTAGGTATCGAGGTTGATTGAGGCGTAGATCAGTGGTAATTACTGCTGGCAGGGTAAGTGCTACTGTCTCCAGGCCATCATCTACTTCACGGGTTACAATGGCCTTTTCAACAGATAATTCAATTTTTGATACAAATGTCCCCTGCGACCAACCTAGTAATGCTGCTAACATTTGTCCAGTCTGATTATTGTCCTCATCTATTGATTGCTTACCCAGAATTATCAGATCAGGAGATTCTCGCTCTACAACTGCTTTTAGGAGCTTGGCGATCCCTAGAGGTTGTAACAATTCGTCTGTTTCTATTAATATAGCCCTATCAACACCCATGGCTAATCCATGACGTAACACTTCTTCTGAGGCTGTTGGTCCAATAGAAACAACGATCACTTCCTCAACTTTACCAGATTCCCTTAAACGCAGCGCCTCTTCAACTGCGATTTCACAAAACGGATTTATACCTGTTTTAATATTTTTGGTTTCCACACCAGTACTGTCTTGATTAATGCGCACTCTCACGTTTGCATCAATGGTTCGTTTTACAGGAACAAGTATCTTCATTATTTATCTCACTATCATTACTTATATAAGGTAGAATTTTTTATATATGGGTAGTTTTAGATACGATTATATGAGTTACATCTAGTCTGTAAGGAAAAACAATGAATCTAAAAAATAGTTTAACCGGACAACTGGTAAATCTTATACAAGAAAGAGAAATTATAAACGAGGATCTAAATGCCTGCACGTTTTTTGTTCTAGACGCTATTGTTAACGCTATAGCTGGAGCTAAAACAGATGCAGGGAAGATAATGATGAAGTGGTCGGAGTCGATGGATACCACTGATGCAAGTCGCCAGGCGTTTCTAGGCGGTGCGTTGATACACACTCTGGAGATGGATGATTTGCATAAGCAATCGGTTACGCATCCAGGATGTGTGGTTGTTCCCGCTGCAATAGCAGTAGCAGCTCGAGAAGGTTTGTCTGGTAAAAAATTGCTGATTGCAATATTGCAAGGCTATGAGGCGATGTGTCGAATTGGAAATGCTGTGGGTAGATCCCATTATAAAATTTGGCATAGTACTGCTACCTGCGGGCCTTATGGATCTGCTATGTCCACTGGAAATTTACTGGGACTCTCTCCTGAACAACAGATATGGGCCCTGGGTAATGCTGGCACCCAGTCTTCGGGGCTCTGGGAATTCATGAATTCTGGCGGGATGAGCAAACATCTGCACGCAGGTAAAGCAGCAGAAGCAGGGATACTGGCAGCTGATCTGGCAAAATTAGGTTTTACCGGGCCAACAAAAATTCTTGAAGGAGAACAAGGAATGTTTCAGGCCAGTTGTACGGATGCTAATCCCTCAGAAATAGTAACTTCGCCATATGGAGCATGGCAACTTTCGCAAACCTCCATCAAACCATGGCCTTGTTGTCGCCACACTCACCCTGCGATTGACGCCGCATTAGAAATATCATCAAAGATTAAATCTAAAGTACAAAAGGTTATCATTCGCACCTATCAAGCAGCAATAGATGTATGTGATCGTCCGAATCCAGACCATGAATATGAAGCAAAATTTTCATTACAACATTGTATCGCTGTAGCGCTTCACTATAAAAATGTAGGTTTCGATTCCTTCACCAATACTGCGAGAAATGAAACTGCCAGAATCAGAAATGTAATTCAGATAGAATTCAGCCCTGAAATAGATGTAACATATCCAGGCGATTGGGGCTGTGATTTGGAAGTCGTTACAGAAGATGGACAGCTATTTAATGCAACCAGATTGCATTGTAAAGGAGACCCGGAACTACCTCTCGATCAGAGCGAGATGCTAGGGAAGGCACGCACATTACTAAAGTACGCAGGCATACAAGAAGATAAACAAGAGCACTTAATACGCTATATTCTTGATTTACAGAACCTGCCACGTGTTCCCGGTATAATTGAAATATTGAACTTAAAATTCTAACGTTAAAAAAACAAAACTGTCAGGTGGTAAAATCATATGTCAATAATTAAAAAAGATGACCTAATAGATAGCGTCGCAGATGCTTTACAATATATATCATATTACCACCCATTAGATTTTATTCAGGCTGTCCATGAAGCATATAAAAAAGAAGAATCCCCATCTGCAAAAGATGCACTAGCACAAATTCTGGTTAACTCACGAATGTGTGCTGAAGGACAAAGGCCAATTTGTCAGGACACCGGGATAGTGACCGTATTTATGCAGATTGGAATGGACGTCCAATGGGATACGGATATGGACATTAAGGATATGATTAACGTAGGCGTTAGACGTGCATATACAAATCCTGACAACGTATTACGTGCATCAATCATGTCAGACCCCGCAGGCAAACGTAAAAATACCGGCGACAATACACCAGCAGTTATACATTTTGATATGGTTGCTGGAAATACCGTTACTGTGAATATCATGGCAAAAGGTGGAGGTTCTGAAAACAAATCTAAATTTGTAATGCTAAATCCTAGTGACAGTATTGTGAATTGGGTAGTTGATACCATCTCCACACTGGGCGCAGGCTGGTGTCCACCAGGTATATTAGGCATTGGTATTGGTGGCACCGGAGAGAAGGCGTTAATACTTGCCAAAGAATCATTAATCGCACCAATTGATATACAAGAACTCAATCAGCGTGGCGCTAATTCACGTATTGAAGAATTAAGATTAGAAATTTATGACAAGGTAAATGAGTTGGGCATTGGTGCTCAAGGTCTTGGTGGACTTACCACTGTTCTGGATGTAAAAATTCTCGATTATCCTACCCATGCTGCCTCATTACCTGTCGCGCTTATCCCCAATTGCGCGGCCACGCGTCACATACATTTTACATTGGACGGGAACGGATCTGTTACACAAACACCACCAAACCTGGATGACTGGCCTGATATTAGTTGGCAATCAGGAGACAATACTAAATCTATCAACCTAAACGATATTAGCCGAAAGGAAATTACACAATGGAATGCTGGTGATACGATCCTGTTGTCAGGGAAATTATTGACGGGTCGTGATGCTGCGCACAAGCGCATATCAGAAATGCTGGATAACGGAGAAAACCTGCCTGAAGGTGTCGATTTTAATAATCGATTTATATATTACGTTGGCCCGGTAGACCCGGTACGCAATGAAGTTGTTGGTCCTGCAGGCCCGACAACTGCATCCAGGATGGATAAATTTACTGAAATGATGCTAGCTAAGACAGGCTTAATCGGCATGATTGGAAAAGCAGAACGAGGTCCAACTGCAATTGAAGCCATTAAAAAACATAAAGCAGTTTATTTGATCGCAGTAGGTGGTGCCGCGTATCTGGTATCAAAAGCGATTACTTCCTCTCGTGTTGTTGCTTTTGAGGAAATGGGCATGGAAGCAATTCATGAATTTGAAATAAAAGATATGCCCGTCACCGTTGCAGTGGACTCTCGAGGCGACTCTATTCACACGACAGGACCAGCAGAATGGAAAAATATAATTTTAAAGAAAAAAGTTAATGCTTAAGTTGTAGAAATATCAAGAGACTTTGAATCCAGCATCGGATAGATTACACCATTGCCTCAGCCCAATTTGTCAGAAAGTTATAATAGAAATGTAACGTTCTATTCTTAGCGATACGTTATGAAATCAAAAATCCGACCGCTACTACTCTTTTAATATATGTTTTGAATATAATTGCAAA
>CAUZRI010000020.1:0-12704 GCA_963582285.1 Gammaproteobacteria bacterium
AAATATAAATATCCAATGTATCTGGCTCAAATGGTTCATTTGTTGTTGAGGATAAATCAGACTCGTTTGCCAGGTCAGATGCAAAAATAGTTTCAAGGCTTTCATCTAATTGTTGGTTAATGTTAATTAAGCTGCTCTCTTCAGCAATAGGGATATTTTCTAGGTTTTCGATAAATTCAGGAAGAATTCCTTCATCAGCATCAACAGCAGTACCGTCTATAATATATTCAGCTGGACTAGATATAACTTCAGGAAAATTTATCGGTAAGGAAGAAAAGCTGGCGTTAGTCTCATTGGAAATTTCATCTAAAGACGGTTCAGGTGTTTGAATATCAAGTACTTGCGTTTGTGCCGGTTCAGAATCAGGCTGGTTCTTAATTATAAAGTTACTTTGCCACCATGCTATCACCAGCAATACCAGACCAAGAGAAATAAGATAGGTAAATGCCTTAACGGGTTTATCGCTACTACTAGTTTGAGTAGGATATTTTATTTCTGGAATTATTTCCGGATCATCTCGATTAACATTTTTCTTGAATAGTTCAAGAAACTCATCGGGGTTTTGTCCTAGTAGTTTACAATATCCACGAATATAACCGCGAACATACATTGGGTCAGGTAATGCGTTATAGTCATCCTCTTCGATTGCTTGAATGATTCGACTATCCAGATGCAACTGCGAAGAAATCTCTGAAAGGTTAATATTCATTTTTTCCCTACAGGATTTTAGTTGGTTGCCAACAGAGACGATTTCTATTTCTGCTTCTTTCTCATTCATGATTAAGGCTTTGTTATTGTATTGAGTTCCTGAACTTCGGCAGAATCAGTATGAAATCTTTTTGCCCGTGCAACAACCTGACCAACAAGTTGGCCACAGGCCGCATCAATATCATCTCCACGTGTTTTGCGGGTAATAGTAATTATTCCATGCTGCATTAAAATTTCCCTGAATTTGTCAATATCACTCCTACGAGAGCAAGTATAGCCTGATTCCGGGAATGGATTGAACGGTATTAGGTTAATTTTTGCCGGAAAACCCTTAATTAATCCGGCCAACTGATGGGCATCGGCCTCAGAATCATTAATATTCTCAAGCATGACATATTCAAAGGTGATTGAATCGTCATTATTGGCCTTACTATATCGCTCGCATGCGGCCATGAGTTCCTTGATTGGATAGCTGCGATTGATCGGTACCAGTTCATTTCTTAATTCATCATTACTGGCATGTAATGAAACGGCCAGTGCAACCCTGGTGGTAGCTGATAACTTGTCCAGGGCGGGCACTACCCCTGCTGTACTCAGGGTGACTCGTTTAGTTGATAAATTAAAACCCAGGTCATGCTTCATGAGATCCATAGCATCAGTAACATTATTAAAATTCAACAGAGGTTCACCCATGCCCATCATGACGACATTGGTAATATCTCGATTAGTCTTGCTAAAGTATCCAATTTGATCTTTGGCAAGCCAAACCTGGCCGATAATTTCGTTTAGTTCAAGATTGCGACTGAATCCCTGTTTGCCGGTAGAACAGAAACTACAATTTAATGCACACCCTACCTGAGACGATACACATAAGGTGCCTCGATCAGGCTCTGGTATAAAAACAGTTTCTATGCAGTTTTTTTCATCCACGCGCATTAACCATTTGTGGGTGCCATCATTAGAAATCTGTTCTGAAATAATCTTCGGCAGATCGAAGCAGAATATTTCGGCAAGTTCAGTTCGTAATGACTTACCGATATCTGTCATTTGATCAATATCTGTTACCCCATGATGATAAACCCATTTCATCATCTGAGTAGCCCGATAGGGTTTCTCCCCTTTATCTACAAAATACTCAAGTAGCGCAGAATGAGTAAGATTAAAAAAGTTTATCTGGTTCACGTTAGTTATCTGCTGCGTTGACAAATCTCATCACCTGAAAAGAAAAACGGGATTTCCTTACTCGCAGATTCCGGTGAGTCAGAACCATGAACGGCATTTTCTCCCTGGTCTCCATTTACATCACAAAAATCAGCACGGATGGTTCCGGCCAGTGCATCTTTCGGAAAGGTTGCCCCCATAAGATCACGATTTTTTTTGATTGCATCTTCACCTTCAAGAACTTGAACGATTACGGGGCCTGATGACATAAATGCCACCAACTCACCATAAAATGGTCGCTCTTTATGTTCAGCATAGAATTGACCCGCCTTGTCTTCATCAAGCCGCATCATCTTTGCAGCAACGACTGCAAAACCGGCTTTTTCAAATCGACTATAAATTTCACCAATGACATTTTTGGCGACTGCATCCGGTTTAATAATTGAAAGTGTTTGTTCGATTGCCATTTACGACTCCATATTTACTTGTTGATAATAAAAACAGTTAATCATACGTGCTTCATTGCATAATCTAATAGATTTTTCTAATGTTAGTCATCCCTGTGATCTCTAACCTGGATCATGCCATTCTCAATACGCACTGCAAATGTGCAGACAGATTCATAAGCAGGTGGTGTCAACGCCTCACCTGTGCGTATAGAAAATCGCGCACCATGTCTGGGACAGATTAATTCATCACCATCAATTAAATCTTCTGCTGCAAGTCCGCACCCAAGTAAGGCTGAACCATCATGGGTACATACATCTTCCATCGCAAAATATTCACCATCCAGGTTGAAGATAGCAACTGCTGTATCTTCTATCTCTACCAGGCGCGATTGTCCTTTCTCAAATTCATCCTGGGGTGAAATGTTTATCCAGTCAGACATAGCCAGTCCCCAGCGCTCTTAATAGTACATCCCTGTTTCAAGTTTGGCCGCCTCTGACATCATTGAATGATTCCAGGGTGGATCAAATGTTAACTCGATATCTACTTCAAATACGTTAGGTACCATTTCTACTTTTTGTTTGACATCGGCACCTAAAAAATCACCCATACCACAGCCTGGTGCAGTCAGAGTCATCAAAATTTTAACGGAATTTTTACCGTCCTCGTTTTTTGCAACAGTACACTGATAAATTAAACCCAGGTCAACCATGTTGACAGGAATTTCAGGGTCATAACATGTCCGCAACTGTTCCCAGATTAAATCTTCATCTACCAAACCATTATTAGAATCAGTGAATTTTGATTTCAATGGTTTGGGAACTTTAAAACCTAATGCATCAGCATTCTGGGCCCCAATCTGCGCAAGATTGCCCTGCACATTAACCGTGTAGTTACCTCCCAGTGCCTGGGTAATAATCACCTCACTACCTTCCGGAATGGTGATTGCATCACCAACGGGTATTAATATGGCTTCAACATCACGGTTGATAGTTATCGCTTCATTTTCACTCATAATTGTTCCGTTGATACAGCTGAATGGGTTTCTTCCAACAATCCGTGCAAGGTATGCCAGCACAGGCTTGCGCATTTGATTCGGGATGGATATTCCCTTACGCCAGCAAGGGCTGCCAGTTTTCCAAATTTCTCGATATCTATTTGTGGTTCTTCATCGGTAAGCAACATATGAAAGTCGCCAAAAATTTTGTCTGCTTCAATTTTTGTTTTTCCCTTTAGTGCATCCGTC
Organism: Gammaproteobacteria bacterium; assembly: GCA_963582285.1. Taxonomy (GTDB): domain Bacteria; phylum Pseudomonadota; class Gammaproteobacteria; order Eutrophobiales; family Eutrophobiaceae; genus Eutrophobius. The sequence goes on from CAUZRI010000020.1 coordinate 3,563, forward strand.
ATTAGTGATGCAGAGGCGACGGAAATCGCACAGCCGGAACCGTCAAACTGAATATTATCTATCTTGTCACCATCAAATTTTATGTATAGCGTAAGTCGATCGCCACATAATGGGTTATAGCCTTCCAGTAAACGATCGGCATCTTCCATTTTTCCAAAGTTTCTAGGGCTGCGGTTATGATCAACAATGACGTCCTGGTAAAGATCTTTCATATCAAAACTCATGCAAACACCTTTTTCACATTGTTCAATCCATCCACCAGAAGATCAATTTCCTGTTTGGTGTTATATAACGCTAATGACGCCCTTGCCGTGGCAGGGATTTTGTACCGTTCCATCACAGGCATCGCGCAATGGTGTCCAGTTCTAATCGCAATTCCATTTTGGTCCAGTATCGTTCCCAGATCATGAGGATGAATTTTTTCCATGACAAAAGATAAAATACTCGCCTTGTTTTTTGCTATACCAATCAATCGCAGATCATCGATGCTGGATAATGCTTTGGTCGCATAATCCAGAAGATCTGCCTCATACGCGGATATAGCATCCATGCCGATAGAACTGACGTAATCAATTGCAGCACCCAATCCGATTACGCCTGCTATATGCGGGGTGCCTGCTTCAAACTTATAGGGCAGATCATTATAAGTAGATTTATCAAACCGTACCGTCCTGATCATGTCCCCGCCCCCTTTCCATGGTGGCATTGCTTCCAGTAGTGATTGTTTTCCAAAGAGGACACCTGTGCCGGTTGGGCCAAATAATTTATGTCCGGAAAAACAATAAAAATCACAATCCAGCGCCTGTACATCAACCTTGTAATGTGGTACTGCCTGCGCACCATCTATTAATACGGGAACATTTTTTGCGTGGGCAAGATCAATTATTTCCTTAATCGGGTTAATCGTACCCAGGGCATTAGAAATATGGACGATTGCCACTATTTTGGTTTTTTCATTCAATAATCGTTCGAATTCTTCAACGATTATTTCACCCGCATCATTTATTGGCACTACGTTTAGTTTTGCACCAGTTTGTTCACACAAAAGTTGCCAGGGAACAATATTAGAATGGTGTTCCATTTCAGTAATGATAATTTCATCATCGACCTTTATATTCGTCCGGCCATAACTTTGTGCTACCAGATTTATCGCATCTGTGGTGCCACTTGTCAGGACAATTTCTTGCGTACTGTTTGCATTAATAAAATTTTTTATTTTTTTACGTGCAGCTTCATACTCCGTCGTAGCCTCTTCACTTAAAGTGTGCACGCCACGGTGAATATTAGAATTGTATTCTCGATAATACTTGTCCAGCGTTTCAATTACAGCCAGAGGTTTTTGTGAGGTCGCCCCATTGTCGAGATAAACCAGCGGTTTACCGTTGACCTTTCTGGATAACACCGGAAAATCAGATCGGATTTTTTCTATATCAAAGCCTGTGGGATATTCACTCTCTGTATTTGCATTAAGTCTTGCACTCATAATACAAATTCCGTGATTAACTCTGCATCAGGTAGTTTGCCAACAATGAATTTTTCCAGTCGATTCCTGATTTGTGGATAGTTGATACGCCTGACTACTTCATCAGCAAAGGCAAAGGTGAGTAAACTTTTGGCAACATCTTCATTAATGGCTCGGGTACGCAGGTAATGCAACATACTTTCGTCCAGTTGACCAACGGTTGCACCATGACTGCATTTAACATCATCGGCATAGATCTCCAGCTCAGGTTTGGTATCAACCTCGGCATCACCAGATAGAAGAAGATTTGCATTGGTCAGATGGGCATCGGTTTTTTGTGCATCTTTATGAACGACTATTTTTCCATTAAAGACTCCACGTGAACGGCCGCCCAATACACCTCGATAGGTTTCATTGCTACTGGTATTGGGTGACAGGTGATCCACACGGGTATGGTGGTCGACATGCTGGGATTTGTTTGCCATGTACAATCCATTTAAGGTGCACTCGGCGCCAGATCCAGAAAGACTAATGTCTATTTCAGACCGTGATAGTTTACTGCCTAGGGAGATTTGATTTGATTCAAATTTACTATTTAACGCCTGACCGACATGCATATAACCAACATGATAAGCATTCATTGCTTCTTGCTGTAATTTGGCATGATTCAGGGAAGCACCATCGTCCAGGCTGACTTCAGTTATGGTGTTGGTAAAATATTCATTCTTATCTGTGCCAAAGTAGGTCTCGATGACATTGGCTCGAGAATTCTTCCCCAGCACAATCAGATTACGCACGTTGCACGCACCAGATTCGTCATTATTGTCCGTCAGATAAATTATATTTACAGGTTTATCAAGCTCGACATTATCAGGAATAAATATTGCAACGCCATCCTGGATAAATGCTGTATTTAACGCAATAAATCCATTCTTATCAGTGTTTAATAGGGAATTAAGATATTGAGCAACCCAGACATCATTTTCTATAATTGCGTTGGCCAGGGATTTGATTTTAATTTTTTCTGGCAAGCCAGAAAGATCAGAATGCTCGTTTAAAAATCTGCCATTAAGAAATACCATCTCATAACTGTCCAGTTCGGCAATACGCGCGGCGTTTAAGTCTGGTACTGATAACTCTTGAGATTGCGGCAGTATGAAATTGAATTGCCGTTTTAATATCGGATTAATATCCGTATAGCGCCACTCTTCAACCCGTGTAGTGGGAAACCCCTTGTCCTTTAAAGCCTGTAGGGCTGAGTCCTTTTTTGTATTCAACCAGTGTGCATTGATCGCGTTTTGCTGATCTGAATACTGAGACAGATAGTTTTCAATGGCAGCACTCATGCAGCATCAGCCTCCGCAGTAACCCAGTCGTAACCTCGTTCTTCGAGCTCCAGTGCCAGGGACTTATCGCCAGATTTTAATATTTTACCGCCAGACAAGACATGAACCTGATCAGGCACAATAAAATTAAGTAATCGTTGGTAATGAGTCACCAGGACGATGGAACGGTCCTTGCTGAGTAAACTGTTGACGCCATTCGCTACAATCTTCAGGGCATCGATATCAAGTCCAGAATCTGTTTCGTCGAGTATTGCCAGTTTCGGTTCCAGTACCGCCATCTGGAAGATTTCATTACGCTTTTTTTCTCCTCCGGAAAATCCTTCATTCACTGCACGGCTCAGCAGATCTTCCTTCATATTTACAACCTTCATCTTCTCTTTCACCATGGCAAGAAATTCCATAGCGTCCAGTTCTGGTAATCCGCGATGTTTACGGATCGCATTAATCCCGGCCTTTAACAGATAGACATTATTCACGCCCGGTATCTCCACTGGATACTGAAACGCAAGAAACAATCCTTCACAGGCACGTTCTTCCGGTGGCATCGGTACCAGGTCTTTACCCAGATATTGAATTTCACCTTCGATGATTTCGTAACCATCTTTACCGGCGAGGACGTTCGCAAGAGTGCTCTTGCCTGAGCCGTTGGGTCCCATAATGGCATGCACCTCACCTGACCCTATCTCCAGATTCAATCCGTTCAGAATTTTTTTGTTACCAACTTTTACGTGTAGATTTTTAATACTTAACATTCTTTGTTCCTGTTATTTTATTATTCGTTGCTCGTTTTTCGAGACTCGTTGCTCGTTGCTCGGGACTGGGGACTCGGGACTCGGGGCTCGTTACTCGTAGTCCGTCATACTGGCGCAGGCCAGTATCCAGTGATATTAAGTGCGACCATTGGTCGCACAATGTTTTTACAGGATTCCCGCCTATACCCAAGGGCACAAGTGCGGGAAAGACGATCGTTCACCCCTCATAATCTATCCCACCGCCCCTTCCAGAGTAATATTCATCAGTTTCTGTGCCTCCACAGCAAACTCCATGGGCAATTCTTTAAAGACTTCCTTACAAAATCCGTTGACGATCATGTTTACCGCATCTTCTTCCGAGATACCTCGTTGGCGGCAATAAAACAACTGGTCATCACCTATCTTCGAGGTAGTTGCCTCATGTTCAACGATTGCGGAGGCATTTTTTGTCTCCATGTAAGGGAAGGTATGCGCACCGCAAAGATCGCCCATTAATAATGAATCGCACTGGGTATAGTTACGTGCGTTATCTGCTCCTTTTCCAATTTTAACCAGACCTCGATAGGCGTTTTGTCCATGGCCAGCGGAAATTCCCTTGGAGATAATTGTGCTGCGTGTATTTTTACCAATGTGAATCATCTTTGTACCGGTATCTGCCTGCTGGTAATTATTGGTTACCGCAACGGAATAAAATTCACCCGTTGAATTTTCTCCCCGCAGTACACAACTGGGATATTTCCATGTTATTGCGGAACCCGTTTCCACCTGGGTCCAGGAAATTTTTGAATTAACACCACGACAATCACCACGTTTTGTAACAAAATTATAAATACCACCTAAACCATTTTCATCACCGGGATACCAGTTTTGTACCGTTGAATATTTAATGGTTGCATCATCCAGTGCCACCAATTCCACCACCGCGGCATGTAGCTGGTTTTCATCGCGCATAGGTGCGGTACATCCTTCCAGGTAACTCACATGACTGCCTTCATCGGCGATGATTAATGTTCGTTCAAACTGACCGGTATTGGCAGCGTTGATTCGAAAATAAGTAGAGAGCTCCATCGGGCAACGGGTGCCTTTGGGGATATAACAAAAAGATCCATCGGTAAACACGGCTGAGTTCAATGCTGCAAAATAATTGTCTCCGGTAGGGACTACAGTACCCAGGTATTTTTTTACAAGTTCGGGATGATCCGTTACTGCCTCTGAAAAAGAACAGAAAATAACACCAACTTCTGCTAATTTTTTCTTAAAGGTTGTGGCAACAGAGACGCTATCAAACACCGCATCCACTGCAACGCCTGCCAACATTTGTTGTTCGTGTAGTGGGATGCCCAGCTTTTCATAGGTTTCCAGTAACTTGGGATCGACTTCATCCAGACTCTTGGGGCCATCCTTCTTGTCGCGCGGGGCAGAGTAATACGAAATAGACTGATAATCGATGGATTGGTGATGCAGGTGTGCCCAACTCGGTTCTTCCATTTTTAACCAGGCTTTATACGCCTGCAGGCGCCACGTCAATAACCACTCGGGTTCATTCTTTTTCGCCGAGATCATACGGATGACATCTTCATTCAAACCAGGTGCAACCGTATCGGATTCGATATCTGTTACAAAGCCATGTTTGTATTCCTGACCTACCAGTTGTTCGACTTCATTTGATTCCGTAGACATATTATTCACTTGACCCTGTTTGCAGTGGGCTATCTTCCTTGATGGAAAAACTTTCGCCACAACCGCATGTGTTTTCTACTTTAGGATTGTTAAATCTGAAGCCTTCTATTAAACCTTCGCGAACATAGTCCATCTCGGTACCTTCAAGATACGGCAGGCTTTTATCATCCAAAACAATCGTAACCCCCTGAGACTGAAAAACCACGTCGGAGTCATTGGTGTCCTCGGCCAAGTTGACGACATATTGATATCCGGAACAGCCAGTGGTTTTAACCGAAACCCTTAAACCAACGCCGCCAGAATTTTTAGTGAGGAAATTTTTCACGTGATCCGCTGCCGCGTCTGTCAATTTAATTGCCGTATTGTCCATATCTGATCGCTCCTTACTGAATTATGTGTATCGGGACAGCGTCTTGTCGCTGGGATACCACCTTGACCGAGTGTCTATTGGCGAGATCGGCGAGGGTGACGCCCGACATATAGGTTCGAATATGGTTACTAAGCTCTTCCCATAAATCATGGGTCAGGCATTGGTCTTCACCCTGACAGTTCATCTGACCGCCGCAACGGGTGGCATCAACGGTTTCATCTACCGCAATGACAATATCAGACAGTGATATATCGCCAGACTGCTTGGCAAGCTTATATCCACCGCCGGGACCACGGGCACTTTGTACCAGGCCATGTTTACGTAATTTTGAAAATAGTTGTTCCAGGTAAGATAGCGAGATTACCTGTCGCGCAGAAATATCTGCCAGATTCACCGGCACCTGTTTATAATGTATAGCCAGATCCAGCATAGCGGTTACCGCATAACGACCTTTTGTAGTCAATTTCATACCGAGATTTCCTGTAAATCGCAAAATTTAGAGCCGAATATCATGACATATCCGAGTAATTTAGTAAAGTATTATTCCGACACTTTATGTCGAGTATTACTGTATTTATCGATACCTGAGGCCTGTCTATGACGGTTCATCTAGATGTCCCATTGGTCAGTATAAAAATCGAAAATTAACGGCGATGGTTTCATATATTCATTTCAAAGATGTCTCACTGGAATTTGGTGAACAAAAAATTCTTACAGGGGCAGGATTCTCCATCGAAGCGGGAGAGCGGGTCTGTTTAATAGGGAGAAACGGTGCTGGCAAGTCCACTCTGATTAATATTATTAGTGGTGATATCACCCCGGATGAAGGTGAGATCCATATTAAACCTTATCTCAGAATCAGTCGCTTACAACAAACTTTGCCGTCGGAGTTAAACGAAACGGTATTCGACTATGTGCTAAGCGGTTTGTCTGGATTGAAATCACTCATTGATAAATACCATGCAATGCTGGAATCAAAAAGTGAGGATATGCGTGAGTTGCAATCCTTGCAGCACAGGATTGAAGAAGGTGGTGGCTGGAATATAAATAATCTGGTGGATCGAATAATCACCGAGTTGCAGTTGCCCGCCAATAAAAAAATCAGCGAGCTTTCCGGTGGCTGGCAACGCAGGGCGGCAATGGGTAAGGCCCTAATTAACCAACCTGAAATTTTATTGTTGGATGAACCAACCAACCACCTGGATCTCAGTGCTATTCAATGGCTGGAAGATAAAATATATGCCTTTGAAGGTAGTCTGCTGTTTGTAACCCATGATCGCGCCTTTATGCAAAGACTTGCCACGCGGATACTTGAACTAGACAGAGGAAAATTGCGAAGTTGGCCTGGCTCTTACCGAAAATTTCTCTCTGATAAAGAAAGGTTAATGGAAGAGGAGGAAAGACAGAATGCATTATTTGATAAACAGATGGAGCAGGAAGAAACCTGGATCAGACAGGGCATAAAGGCCAGACGTACGCGTAACGAAGGCAGGGTCCGATCACTGGAAAAAATGAGAGAGGAATTTTCGCAGCGGATAAAACCCCAGGACGATGTCCGCATTCATATAGAACAAGGCGAAATATCCGGTAAAAAAATCATAGAAATGCGTAATGTGATGTTCAGTTACGGTAATGAAGTGGTCATTAACAAGCTTAGTTTAAAAATTCAACGGGGAGACAGGGTAGGTCTTATCGGAAATAACGGTGTCGGTAAGAGCACCTTGATACGCATCATCCTCGGAGAAATCACTCCTCAATCGGGTGTTGTTAAACAGGGCACAAACCTGCAGGTTGCCTGTTTCGATCAACTTCGAAAGAAGCTGGATGCAGAAAAAACTGTGGCAGAAATCGTCGGCGACGGTTCTGATTTTATAAAGATTAACGGCACCGAAAGACATGTCATTGGTTACCTGAAAGGATTTATGTTCAGCCCTAAACGTTCAATGACCAAGGTAGGTGTTTTATCTGGTGGAGAATGTAATCGAATTTTATTAGCGAAAATGTTTACCCGACCTTCTAACCTTTTGATCCTGGATGAACCAACGAATGATTTGGATATTGAAACCCTGGAAGTTCTGGAACAACGTTTGACCGAATATAAAGGGACATTAATTGTCGTCAGTCATGACCGTGAATTTCTGGATAATGTTGTTACCAGTACCCTGGTATTTGAGGATGATGGCCAAATACAATCTAACGTTGGTGGCTATTCTGACTGGCTGAAACAAGGCAGGGCGCTGCGTAAGGATAATGAACCTATAAGAATTGCTGAAAAAGAAGCGTTAGTAATCGAGGATGAGAAAAAGAAAAATTCAAAAAAACTTAGTTATAATTATCAACAAGAATTGAATAAATTGCCTGATAAAATAGAGCTGTTGGAAAAAGAAATCGAAAAATTGCATGAGAAGACTCGGGATCCATCATTCTATGATCAAGCCTTTGAAAAAATCCGCATCGTACTGGATGGTCTGGCAGAAAAAGAGAAAAAACTTGAACAACTCACGGCACGTTGGGCGGAGCTAGAGCAGATGTAGTCAGGGTTGGTGTTGTGAGGTGTAAGGAGTGAGACGTGAGGTGAATAAGACAGGACAGGATTTTATAAACGCTTGCGATAGTCGGATCGATCACGCTGTTTCCAGACATGTTTTTTGACAGGATTAACAGGATTTACAAGATTTTTTGTGTCGTGATGCGTTAGCTTTGGAATTAAAAACTAAACAAAGATTTTCATAGAATATTTATGATATTACTCTTTGTGAACTTGCCCATTCACACCTAACACCTCACACCCTAGGTATTTTCAAGACCTGCATCTGACTTTGCTTTTTTACGCAGTAGTTGGTCCAATCTCACCTGAGGCAATGCTGCTTCAGGAAGTAATTCCATCACAGTTCGATATTCCGCTTCAGCATTATTAAAATCCCCAATGTTTTCATATGCCATACCTCGATTTATATGGGCAATATGGATCTTGCTGGACTCTAGTGAGATTGCCGTGGTGTATTCCTCTATGGCCTTATCAAATACCTTGCCGAGGAAATATACATTGCCAATGTTGACATGAATTTCGCCAAAATCAGGTTTTAAATGCAGTGCAGAGGTGTAATCTTCAATGGCATTTTCATAGTCTTCCAGGGCCATAAAAATAATCCCCCTGTTAGTCAAGGTTGCAGCCCTGTCGCGCAATGACATCGCCCCATAATTAAGGGCGTTGTAACACTGATCCAGTTCTTTCTTGGAAGTATAATGAATCCTTGCTGCAATGCCGGCTGCCCGATAACAATTTCGGGCAAAGTTATTTCCGGTGATTACGTCCATGGATGTACTGTGTTGGTACTTATCAAATTTATCCTGTGCTGTTACAAATAATGGAGATAAAAATAATAAAGTCAGGAGTATTTTTAATTGGTTCATTATCCACCTCGGGATAAATAAAATCGTATTGTTTCTATAAATTGTAGGATATAAATTTAAAAACTACCAGTATCTTCGACCGCGTTCACATCTAAATAACTGATTATAAAGGAAATAT
>CAUZRI010000021.1:0-12696 GCA_963582285.1 Gammaproteobacteria bacterium
GGTCTGGCAATGGAAACAGGTCTGAATTTATTAGACAGATATCCACAACAAAACAAGAAAGCGGTAATACTTTTGACCGATGCAGAAGCTGCATACACTAAAGAGGTTGAACAACAATTAACTCGGCTTGCTACTATGGGAGTTTCATTTTATCTTCTCTGGATTACAACAGATGAAAATGATATGTCAAATGAAGAAGTAGCAGATTTTTTAAGCTTTGCCAGAACAGTAGGGACGGTTGTTACTATAGAAGATCTTGATACCCAAAATCTGGAAAATTCACTTCGTGATATCAGTACTCTGGAAGGATATAGCTACCAGGAAACTATTAGAGAACGTATCGATCTTTCAGGACCTTTTTTAAAATCCGCACAAGTACTAATTATTATCTGGCTTTTTTTAGTAGCAACTTTCTTTCACCCGAGTACAGGTAGAAATTTATTTTATGGAGGCAAAATATGAGTAGCTCGGTTAATTCAGTTGACGGACTGCAAAATACACGAAATCAGTTATTAGAAAAAACACCAAAGATACTTAGAATTATTGGTGTGATTTTGATAATAGTTGGATTACAGTCATATGGGTTTTACGTCCATTTTGTTCCGCAAATAAATTCAGCGAATGTAGAACTTGATCATTTGATGGATGATGTTGCGACAAATAAATTTGTTAATAAAGTACTAAACGATTTGGGTAATTTACGTCGCGTCTCTGAAGATACGGTGTTTCAGGGAGAGATAGTACAGATTTATGAGAGATTTATTAAAGAATTTCTTGAGAATCGTCTTGAGGCCATTGCAGAGTTTGCGAGAATTACAGCAACGTTAAACACTCCGGAAGGGCCACTAGGTGAGGAGTCTATGGCTACCTTGAGAACAGGTGTTGAGCAACTGGTATCTTTGTATGCTGACAATTATCAAACGTTAATTGATGACCTGGATAGCCCTCCAATATATCTACAACCAACAGCATCGTTTATTAAACGGAATGATACTCTGGAACAGAATATTATGTTTAATCATGGTGTTTATTTATCAATTGTAAGTGACAGGGGCGCAGCAAATACTATATTTAATGACCTTAAAAAAGAAAATATTGATGATACATTTAATGCTGTAATTCTTTATGCGCAGGCCCGGATGTTATTTGATGCCTTCCAGGCAGAAGGTCAGTTTGATTATTATCAACAGGCAATTCAGGCCTTGAAGGAGAGTCTTCGTAGCAACCCTGATTATGGGCAGCCTAAATTATTTCTTGAATATTTACTCTCAATGGATAAAGGAAGTCAGGAGGTCAATGCACCAGTAACCGGTGATGGTTCAGGAGAGGCAGAAGGAGAAAGAGGGGTAATTTCCTCAGCTCCTCCCAACTTCTAGGTGAACTATACTGTCTTGATTATTGGCGCTGCGATTATTTCAGGTCTGGCGATAATACTGTACTGGAGTGTATTAATTCCACGTTCTGATATTTCTGAACAACGGTCTCCATCAAAATCTGTACTTGCCTTTGTTGGACTTGGTCTTTTATTACTTGTCTGGTCTTCTTTTGATAATCGTCCAACTTATAGTTATACATTAAATGAAAATCCTATAGCGATTTCCATCGCCTTCGATTTATCACCAAGTATGCTTGCAATTCCTGACCCATCTATGGATCCAGGGGCGCTTACACGATTTGAAAGGGGTAGATCAATTTTATTTGATTTATTTCAAGATCTTGAAGACCGTCAGGAAAACATAATTGTCTCAATGATTGGATTTACTGAAAAGGCCCAGGTCATACTGGGTTGGGAAAGTAATATTTCACAAATAAGAGAAATGCTTGAGTTTGTGATCTCACCTGAATTATTTACAAATACCGGGACCAGCATCGAGGCAGCTATAAATTCACTCGCTGGCTCATTTAGTACCTTACCTGAAAATCTTCGTGAAAAAAGTCATAAAATCGGAATTATGGTCTCCGATGGTGAAGATACTCTGCCTTATTCTTATCTTGAATATGCCGTTGAAAAAGTAGAATCAAGTTCGTTTGATATGATTGCCCTGCAGACCGGGCTGCTTGGAGAGAATGAAGGCGTACCGGAATATGGTGAATTTGGTGAGTTTTTACATTTTCAACCCATGAGCGGCAAGCTCTATACTGTCCCGGACGTGGATACGATGATGCAAATCTCACAAATAGATTCACATCGTGGTTTATATGTGCGGGCAGAGGCCGCTGACGCAACGGAGAAAATTCTCAACTTCATAGGGGCAAGTCGCGGAGTAGGTGATAGCCTGGATAAATCTGCAGCAATAATCCTAGGTTTATTTATGGTAATTACGGTAATATTTGCGCGTTTATTGGTTTGAAGAACCTCTAATTTAATAACATAATTTACTTCACAAACTCACATCAGGTGATGTCCATTTCACCTGAATTAAAGTTATAAATTAATAACCGTTTGCACCATTTAGGAATGGTGGTATCTCTGGAGTCTCGGTCCAACGCCAGGTAGATGTAGGTGTCTGCATATCTATTGTCCAATCAGCTGTGTCTGTATTAAATCTAAAGGTATTTCCACGCAACTCTGACGCTTCACTAGAAACCTTACCGCCTATCATGGTCAGAATAGAGGTAAGTTGATCCAGCTCTTCGACAGGTGTGGTCATGTAATCACCATTGAGTATGACGATGTCTGCAAATTTGCCGACTTCAATAGATCCCAGTGCATGTTCTTTCCAAATAGGGTAGGCCGACCACCGTGTCATCATTAGTAATAGTGTCAATCGATCGGGCACTGCTTCTTCCGGAACACCCCAGGTCTCACCGTCGATCTTTCTGGTCAACCACATTACCCCATGTTCAAATGGGGAGTCCCGAAGTTCACTCTGGATACCAAATTCGCTGATCACGGCGTTTGCTCCGGCCTTCATCATGCTCGCCACAGGCGCATTCCATGTGAGGTATTCTTCGCCATAACCTTCTTTGATCACCTTGGTGGGTGTGGCAGAGGCGTCACATGAAAAGGTATGACCAATTCGGGCGGCGATTTGAATCTCTTCAGGTGTTACTGAATGGCAATGGTCGCTGGTTGTGCGCAACATCTTTATGCGCTCATCTGACATGTGACGACGATAGGTGCTGAACATCATCTCCACTGATCCGTCACCGGAGGCATGCCAGCCGGGAATATTGGATATCCTGTTTTCAGAGGCAAGCTCGGCCAGGGTAACCAGGTGTTGTGTCCTCCTTCCCCTGTTAGGCACGGTATTTATTGCCTCTATTGCCTTAAGGTCCATCCCTTCCGGTTCCGGTGGACATTGCTCACGTTTCTTAATCTCTTCGCTCTTCGCGATCATAGAAGTACACCATCCCACACCCCCAGCATCGATACCGCCAACGCTACTGCCGGTGCTGAACATAAAATCAGATCCATGCCCAAGCCAGTCACCGATGCGGCGATAGGACTCCTTGATGCTATCTGAAAATGGTTGCAACCATCGATGATCCCAGGCCATCCTGATAGGCATTAAATCATTCCTGTCCATATGGTTGGTAGCACTGAAACCGGCTTCACACTGGATGTGACTCTTGTAGGTAGTCACCCCAATCTGGGCGTTGGTCTGCATGACCTCAAAGTATCCCCGGATATATTTATTATAAGTTTCCTGGTCCTGGCCACTAATCAGATCCAAACTGGAGCAACGAGAGAAATCTGTGTATTCCCCAGACCAACCTCGTTCACTGTCCACCATCCAGTAATCTTCAGGCATCTTATTGCCATAGTAATTTTGGAAAGATTCAATGGCCTTGGTATTAAGGACAGAACCGCCACGAGTAGTTACAAACACTGGATGATTAGGTGCTACCTGGTCCAGCATGGGTCGATTAATTAAATTTGTATTATAGGCCGGTACTACCACCTCCGCGGGATCCATACGTATACGTATCCATTTCCCCTCAGCAATCTGTCCTGCCCGTGCGGTAACGGCTTTCAGCAAGACCTGGGCCATTTGTTCTGACGTTTCGGCGGTAATATGAATCTCCAAGAGATCAGGGACATCGTTAACAACCCAAGGAAACCCAGTGGAGGACTCGTAGATATGGTTATGGGTATCGATATAGCCCGGTGTCACTGAATTACCTTTGGCATCGATAACTTCTGTCCAATCTGCAACCAGAGCCCTGATTTCTGCATTACTGCCTACGGCAATGATCTTGTCGCCCTGAACTGCAATGGCCTCAGCGAAAGTGATTTGATTGGGATCATCATTGTCGGCGGTAATTACATCTCCGTTAATAATGACCGTGTCAGCGTATGGCGATATGCCTGCGTAGGCTATATTAGAAATTGTTAGACAACAAAGGTACGAAATTATATGAGTAAGACTTTTGAATTGTGACATAACCACCCCCCGTGGTTTTTTATAGCAGGTATAAAACCGGGAGAAAGAAATTCCTCCCGGTTTTATATTAATTAATATCCATTGGCACCCTTTAGAAATTCAGGTATTTGAGGTCTTTCTGTCCAACGCCATGCATCAGAAGGTGTCTGTACATTGATGGTCCAGTCAGCGGTATCAGTATTAAACCGGAAAGTATTTCCTCTCAGCTCTTCGTGTTCGTAAGAGACCTTTCCGCCTATCATGGTAAGTACAGAGGTAAGTTGATCCAGTTCTTCTACGGGTGTAGTCATGTAATCGCCATTGAGTATAACTATGTCTGCAAACTTGCCGGGTTCAATCGAACCGAGAGAATTTTCCTTCCAGATAGGATAGGCAGCTCTTCTAGTCATCATTAATAATAAAGTCATACGATCTGGAATGGCTTCTTCTGGTACACCCCAGGTCTCACCATCTATCTTACGGGTCAACCACATTACACCGTCTTCAAAGGGTGAATCACGAAGCGCGCTTTCTATTCCAAACTGACTAATGACAGTATTAACACCGGCCTTCATCATACTAGCTACTGGGGCATTCCATGTGAGGTATTCTTCGCCATAGCCTTCTTTTATAACCTGGGTAGGAACCTCTGTCGCGTCACAGGAAAATGTATGTCCAGTACGGGCTGCTGTTTCAATTTCTTCCGGTCTTACTGAATGACAATGGTCGCTGGTGGTACGCAGCATACGGATACGTTCGTCGGACATATGCGCACGGTAAGTCTTCATCATGATTTCAGTCGCACCGTCACCAGAGGAATGCCAGCCAGGAATATTCGAGATCCGCCCCTCAGCTGCCAGCTCTGTGAGTGTTACCAGATGCTCGGTGCGTCTGCCACGGTTTGCGGTTATTCCACCATCAATACCCCCACCTTCTAATGTTCTGCCTTTCCATGCCTCGAGTTCAATTCCTTCTGGTGCGGGAGGACACTGTTCACGGGCCTTGATTTCTGCGCTCTTGGCTTTCATGGAGGTACACCAGCCGACGCCACCTGCATCGATACCACCGACACTGCTGCCAGTGCTAAAAAACATATCGGAACCATGACCCACCCAGTCACCTATACGACGATAGGATTCCTTAATGCTGTTGGAGAAGGGTTGTAACCAACGATGGTCCCAGGCCATGCGTATTGGCATCATGTCATTACGGTCCATGTGGTTAGTGGCACTGAAACCTGCCTCACATTGGATGTGGCTTTTGTAGGTGGTCACCCCGATTTGCGCGTTGGCCTGCATGACCTCAAAATATCCCTGGATATACTTGTTATAGGTTTCCTGATCCTGACCACCGATGAGGTCCAGGCTTGAACAACGACCAAAATCGGTATACTCACCGGACCATCCTCTGTCGGCATCTATCATCCAGTAGTCATCGGGTAATGGATTGCCATAGTATGATGCGAATGCTTCCTGTGCCTTGGTATTTAATATAGTTCCACCACGTGTAGTGATATACACAGGATGATTTGGTGCGATCTCATCAAGCATAGCGCGGTTGATCATATTGGTATTCATTATTGGAACAGCGATCTGCGGCGGTCGCATATTAATACGTATCCATTTGCCTGCAGGAATTTGGCTGGCACGTGCCTGAACTGCCTTAAGGGCATTCTGCGACATCTCTTGTGTATCCTTACCGCCAGTCCGAACCTCTAGCAAGTCAGGGATATAATTCACAACCCAGGGAAATCCAGTGGATGTTTCGTAGATGTGATTGTGGGTATCGATATATCCCGGGGTAACTGAATTGCCTTTGGCATCAATAATCTCCGTCCAATCAGCAATCATTTCGCGTATCTCTGCATTACTACCAACAGCCATAATCTTGTCGTTTCGCACGGCAATGGCTTCAGCAATAGTCACTTGTTCCGGATCGTTACTGTCTGCTGTGATGACCTGGCCATTTATAATGACTGTATCGGCATAAGGGGCTTGTTCAGCATTTGCAATATTAATGTATGTAATGAAAATTAAAGAAAATAAAAGAAAAAGTGTTTTTGAAGTGATCAATTTTATATTCGAAATCATGATTCCCCCTGGATGTGTCTATTTACATTACTTATCGGGAAGCATACCGTTACTAACCGATATTAAATTATTTTTAGTAGCCGTTGGCACCCTTCAGAAATGGCGGAAGCTTTGGTGTTTCTGTCCATCGCCATGCTGTGGTGGGTATCTGCATATCAATTGTCCAGTCTACAGTATCGGGATTAAAGCGTAAGGTATTTCCCCGAAGTTCCGGCGCCTCATATGAAATCTTGCCATCAATCATCGTTAAAACCGGTGTAATTTTATCCAGATCTTCGACTGAAACATCCATATAATCCCCGTCCAGTATTGAAAGATCTGCAGTTTTTCCAGTCTCGATGCTGCCAAGCGCATTTTCCTTCCAGATGGGATAGGCCGCCCAGCGGGTCATCATCAGCAGTAAGGTCATACGATCCGGCACTGCTTCCTCAGGTACACCCCAGGTTTCCCCATCAATTTTTCGGGTCAGTAACATTACACCATCTTCAAAAGGTGAGTCTCTAAGGCGATGTTGATTACCGAACTCGCTGATTACGGTTTTCACACCTGCCTTCAACATACTGGCCACCGGTGCATTCCAGGCAAGATACTCATCGTCATAATCTTCTTTGATAATTCGGGTTGGCGTCATGACGGGATAACAGGAAAAGGTTGCCCCGATACGTTTGGCGGTCTCGATTTGTTCCGGTGTAACCAGTTCACAATGATCGCTGGTTATTCTTAATTGTTTCAGTCGTTCATCAGACATATATCTACGGTAGGTATCAAACATAATATCCACCGCACCATCGCCCGATGCGTGCCAGCCTGGGATATTCGTTATGCGTCCTTCCGTTGCCAACTCCGTAAGTGTTACAAGATGCTCAGTTCTCCGTCCACGGGAAGCGGATGTATTGAGATCGCTTATTGCTTTAATGTCTATTCCCGCTGGTTCTGGTGGACACTGTTCACGGGATTTTATGTCATCACTTTTAGCTACCATGGATGTACACCAGGCAGAACCACCACCGTCGATCCCACCAACACTACTACCCAAACTAAAAAAGAAGTCAGACCCATGTCCTACCCAATCGCCAATGCGTCGATAGGATTCCTTGATGCTGTCTGAGAATGGTTGTAACCATCGATGGTCCCAGCCCATGCGTATGGGCATGAGGTCATTGCGATCCATGTGATTGGTGGCACTGAAGCCGCCTTCACATTGAATATGACTCTTATAGGTGGTGACCCCCAGTTGTGCATTGGTTTGCAACACCTCGAAATACCCTTTGATATATTTATTGAATGTTTCCTGATCCTGGTTTGCTATAGGGTCCAGGGTAGTGCAACGATCAAAGTCAGAATATTCTCTTGACCATCCTGTCTCCTTATCAGTAACCCAATAACTTTCAGGCATTTCATTACCATAATAATTTTCAATTGCATCAATGGCCCTGGTATTCATGACTGAGCCACCTCGAGTCAGTACAAACACAGGATGATTTGGGGCTAAGTTATCCAGATCACTACGTACAATGGTTTGGCCAAATGCCTTCATGCCAATTGGAGGAGGATTTACCCTTAGCCGAACCCATTTCCCTTGGGGTACCTGAAGCACCCTTGCGGTGATGGCTTTTGAAACTAATTCTCTGGCATGATCAGGTGATTGGGCCTGTAATTCGATAAACAGAAAATCAGGTATAGAGTTTAATACCCAGGGAAAGCCAGAGGCAGTCTCATAAATATGGGAATGAGTATCGATCAAACCTGGGATCACTGAATTCCCCTTTGCATCGATGATCTCTGTCCAGTCCGCAGTCAATGCCTTGATATCATTATCAGACCCGACAGCAATTATTTTATTGCTCTGGATTGCGATAGCCTCAGCAATGGTGACGCTGTCAGGATCGTCCGAATCTGCCGTTATTACTTTGCCATTAATTATAACGGTGTCAGCGTAGGGTGATGGAGCTGCAAAAGTGAATGTTGAAAAGATAAGTAAAAGTAAGTATGTAGCTGCGGAAATTTTGGCTATCAACTTAAGTTTAAAATTATCCAACTCGATCACCTCAATATATTTCAAAAGGAGTCCGGTTGAAAGTTTCAACCGGACACAGCATCTATTTTAGTAACCGCTAGCGCCATCCAGAAATGGCGGTATCATTGGCGCCTCGGTCCAACGCCATGCAGCAGACGGGGTCTGCAGATTGATAGTCCAGTCAGCCGTATCAGTATTAAAACGGAATGTATTCCCCCGGAGCTGCGGATCTTCATAAGATACCTTGCCGCTGATCATTGTCAGTACGGAAGTTAATTGGTCAAGTTCCTCAACGGGTCCAGACATGTAATCTCCATTTAGGATAACCAGGTCGGCAAATTTACCCGGTTCTATGGAACCTAGTGCTTTCTCTTTCCATATGGGGAAGGCGGCCCATCTTGTCATCATTAGCAGCAACGTCATCCTGTCCGGGATCGCCTCTTCCGGCACTCCCCAGGTCTCCCCATCGATTTTACGGGTCAGCCACATAACACCGTCTTCAAACGGGGAGTCCCGTAGTCCACGTTCTATACCAAATTGACTTATGACAGTATTGACACCTGCCTTCATCATGCTCGCCACTGGCGCATTCCAGGTGAGGTATTCCTCACCGTAGCCTTCCTTGATTACCTGAGTAGGTACCTCACTTGCATCACAAGAGTAGGTATGTCCTACGCGGGCAGCAATCTCGATCTGTTCCGGTGTCACCGAATGGCAATGGTCGCTGGTGGTACGCAACATCTTGATGCGGTCATCTGACATAAGACTACGATAAGTGCTAAACATAATCTCAACCGAACCATCACCTGAAGCATGCCAACCGGGAATATTCGTTATTCTGCCTTCAGCGGCCAGTTCGGCCAGGGTTACAAGGTGTTCGGTCCTTCGTCCCCGGTTAGGTACCACGTTGCGTTCATCGATGGCCTTGATGTCGATACCCGGTGGTTCTGGCGGACATTGTTCCCGCTTCTTTATGTCATCGTTTTTAGCAATCATGGAGGTACACCATCCAACGCCACCGGCATCGATACCACCGACGCTGCTGCCGGTAGAGAAAAAGTATTCCGATCCGTGTCCGACCCAGTCACCGATACGTCGATAAGATTCCTTTATGCTGTCTGAGAAGGGTTGTAACCATCTATGGTCCCAGGCCATCCTTATGGGCATCATGTCGTTACGGTCCATGTGGTTGGTGGCACTAAAGCCCGCTTCACATTGAATATGGCTTTTATAAGTGGTAACACCGATCTGGGCATTGGCCTGCATAACCTCAAAATAACCCTGGATGTATTTGTTATAGGTCTCTTGATCCTGCGTATTAATAAGATCCAGTGAGGTACAACGTCCAAAGTCAGAATATTCACCTGACCATCCTCTTGCCTTGCCCACCATCCAGTAATCATCTGGGAGGGCATTGCCATAATAATGTTCTATGGCTTCTATGGCCTTGGTGTTGAGAACCGAGCCACCACGTGTACTCACATACACTGGATGGTTGGGCCCGACCTCATCAAGCATGGCGCGGTTGATCAGGTTGTTACTCATCATTGGCACTGAAACCGGTGGTGGTCCCATGTTTATTCGTATCCACTTCCCAACTGGAACCTGATTGGCGCGGGCCTCGACCGCCTTCAATACCAGCGGGGCTAGTTCTTCAGGTGTCTTGGCGTTTACCCGTACACGCAATAGGTCAGGAATATAATTGATTACCCATGGAAAGCCTGTAGAAGTTTCATATATATGATTGTGAGTATCAATATATCCTGGGGTGACTGTATTGCCCTTTGCATCTATGACCTCGGTCCAGTCCGCAATTAGGGCCTGAATTTCCGCATTACTACCTACCGCAAGTATCTTATCGCCCTGTATAGCAACTGCCTCGGCTATAGTAACCAGATTAGGATCATCATTATCAGCGGTTATAACCTTAGCATTAATTATTGCTGTTTCCGCAAAGGGTGAACCAACTGCAAAGACACCATTGCTAAAGGCAATGCAAAATGAAAAGAAAATAAAAGATGAGGTCTTGGAAATTTTAAATTTATTGATATTGGACATGTCACCCTCACAAATAATGTATGGTGGAAAAAAAAGGAGAAGTATTTACTTCTCCTTTTTTTAAATTTGACGCTTAGTAGCCGTTGGCCCCATTCAAGAATGGTGGTGCGACAGGTGTCTCGGTCCAACGCCATAATGTCGTGGGCGTTTGCATATCAAAGGTCCAGTCAATAGCGTCGCTATTGAATTTCAGGGTATTACCCCGTAGCTCAGGTGTCTCGAAATTTATTCTGCCCCCGATCATGGTGAAAATTGAAGTGAGTTTTTCCAGATCAGCGACTGGCACTCCCATATAATCTCCATTGAGAATAACGATATCCGCAAGTTTTCCTTTTTCTAAAGAGCCAATGGAGTGTTCCTTCCATAATGGATGACCACCGTATCTACTCATCATTAACAAAAGCGTTAACCTGTCTGGCACAGCCTCTTCCTTCAGACCCCAGGCCACACCTTCATCGTCTTCACGGGTTAACCAATTTACGCCATCTTCAAAAGGTGAATATCGTTCACGACCGTATGTGCCGAATGAACCCAGTACTACATTAACGCCGGCCTTATGCATGCTGCCTACGGGTGCGTTCCATGCCAGGTATTCTTCGCCATAATCCTTTTCTATAATCCGGGTATTTTCGGTATCAAAGTTACAGGCAAATGTTTGACCCAGACGGACAGCCATCTCGATCTGATCCGGTCTGATACCAAAGCAATGGTCTGCCTGTATACGCAGTTCGCTTATACGATCATCAGACATATATTTTCGATAGGTTTTAGTCAATACATCTACTGCGCCATCCCCAGCCACATGCCATCCAGGAATACCTGATAAGCGACCTTCACCTGCAAGCTGTGCCAGGGTATCCAGGTGCTCTAACCGCCTGCCACGATTTGGTACAATATTCGTATCGGTAATTTCAGGGATATCGATATCATTAATCAGAGGAGGGCATTGTTCTCGGCTCTTGATTGATTCATCCGCTGTAATAGTAGAACACCAGCCAACACCACCGGCGTCGATGCCACCGACACTGCTGCCAATGCTCCAGAGAAAATCTGATCCATAACCGGTCCAGTCTCCGATGCGGCGATATGATTCTTTAATATTGGAATTAAATGGTTGCCACCAGCGGTGTCCCCAGGCCAGTCGGATAGGCATTAGATCATTTCTATCCAGATGAGATGATGCACTGAATCCACCTTCACATTGGAGGTGTGTCTTAAAACTTGTGACGCCTATCTGCGCATTGACCTGCATGGACTGCATATAGGCATTGATGTATCGGTCAAAGCTACCAAATTGGGTATTAATAATGTCAATCTTTGCACAACGATCAAAATCATTATATTCCCCTGATGTACCCAGTTCTCGGCTAACCAACCAGTAATCCTCCGGCATCCTGGAACCATAAAAATTCTCGAACGCCTCGATTGTCTTGGTATTCACCACAGAACCACCTCGAGTGGTGATGTAGGCGGGGTGATTAGGTGTTAAGTCATCAAGTATGGCACGTGTAATCGTCGTCCCAAATGCTTTTACCGCAACATCCGGTGGGCGCGCATTAACGCGTATCCAACTGCCCTCAGGAATCGCAGCGGCTCTGGCCTTGATTGCACTTAGTACTATATTTGTGAATTGATCAATGCTTACCAGGCCTTCATCGCCCTTGGCGCCGATACGTACCTCCAGCATTTCCGGGATTTGTTTCAGAGACCATGGAAAATCCAGGGTGTGCTCATAAAGGTGATTGTGAGAATCAATCAATCCAGGTATGACGGAATTACCCTTGGCATCAATTACCTCTGTCCAGTCAGCAACCAGTCTTTGGATTTCCTCATTACTGCCCACTGCCATGATCTTGTCTTCCCGGATTGCAATGGCCTCGGCCATAGTAATCAGATCCGCTTTGTCACTGTTGGCAGTAATGACCTTGCCATTGATAATAACGCTGTCGGCATAGGGAGCGACATCAGCAGATGCTGAAATACTTAGCATGGCGCTGATAAAAAAGACCGATAAAATATTGGCACGCGATAAAACAAGACTTCTGGAGTCAAACATATAATTCCCCTTCCTTATAAAATAGATAAATACCACAAGATTTAATACACGGGTGTCCAAATAAAAACCTTATGCGTCTGACTAGTAATTGTCAACATAACGTATAAT
>CAUZRI010000022.1:0-12352 GCA_963582285.1 Gammaproteobacteria bacterium
ATAATTACGTCTGCGGCTTCGATACCGTTCATTCCCTCACCCAAATGAATATCCATTAGCACCAGATCAGGATTGTTTTTTTTGACTAGCTGGAGAGCTACTTCAGCGTTTTCAGCAATGCCAGAAATACAATACCCCAGCTTTTGCAAATACAACTTCATAAGATTAGTAGCTGTAGGACTATCGTCCACTATAAATATTTTTTTTGCAGACATGACTTTTAGTTATTTAGTCCGTTAGGGGCATTTTATAAGTTAGGTATACCTTAATGTAGATTGGGTGTATATCCCCTCTTTGAGGTATATTTAATAAAATATTGGTAATGTGTAGCTAGTCAATATTTAGGTTTTCTGCACGAATTATATAAAGTGAGATAACTTCATCTTTTATCTTTGAATAGCTAATAGTATGACCAGTCCGCGCACAATATGCTTCGAAATCTATCGTTGCATGTGGATCAGTGGCTTGCACATATAGGATTTCCCCGGGCTTAATTTTATTCAAAATCAGTTTTGCCTTTAATACGGGAAGCGGGCAATTCAGACCTTTAGCATCCAGAAAATGGTCATGTTTTTTGGGGGCTTCAGCTTGTTTCATATGAAACATTATATAGTGTGTATCGTTGTAAATCCTATAAGCTGTATGCAAAATTAATTTATACAAGCTGTATTGTATTGCGATAAAAATATGTTATTCATCTCTAAAAATAGCAAATTAAATTATTTTTTGGCTATTTTTGTTGATATATAGATACTACTTGTCTGTGATAATTTACCACGTCAATTTTGGTGACTATTAAACTTTTAACTTATCAAGTTATATAACTACTATAGAAACTCGAAAGCAATTAATCTACATAGCATGCGAATGATGATATATGGCTTTAAGCCTTACGGTTCTTTTGATAGTAATATCTCAGAGCAAGTGATAAATGCATTGCCCGACAGAAAGGGATTAGTAAAACGTGTTTTTGCAGTACAGTTTAACTATGATATGTTTTATCAATCTTTTCTAAAACTAAAACCGGAAATAATACTCGGTTTAGGTCAACATCCTCGTGCCAGAAATATGCGAATAGAACGCAAGGCCAGAAATATAATGAAAGATGTAGATGGGTATTCTAAACACATAAATAAAAATTCCCCAAATGAAAGATATGTAAATTTGAAGTTTCCAAAATTAAAAAACTTTACTACCACCTATAATGCTGGAACCTATGTTTGTAATTTTTCCATGTACGTTATGGGAGAGTATAGTGAGTCATATGGAGCCCGGTTTGGGTTTATTCATTTACCAATGGGATTAGAATTGGATGAAGTAAAATTGAATATCAATAATACCTGTAATCATTTGATGAGACTGAATCAATGATTGTAGTATTAAAATTTTATATTAATTGAAGCAGGAAATGGAATGTCACAATACATAGAAAAAGACGGAGTCGCCCAGTTACATTTAACGATGGCAATAAACGACTATGATCATTTACGGGATCTTGCCTCCGGAGTTGTACGACCTGAAGGGATAGTCTTAACGCCTTTAGTCTTCCCTGTCGAGGAGATATTTTTTCGTTTTACCTATCATCAGGAATGGGACGTATCAGAAATGTCTTTTGCAAAATATGTATCGCTTACCGCTGCAGGTGATGCGCCCATGATTGCAATCCCTGTTTTTCCATCTCGGGTATTCAGGCATTCTGCATTTTATGTCCGCAGTGATAGCGGGATTGATGACCCAGGTAAATTGCAGGGTAAGACGGTAGGTATTCCAGAGTGGGCCCAGACTGCTGGTGTGTATGTTCGTGGATTATTAAATGAATATTATAATGTAGACCTTAAGTCTATTAAATGGATACAGGCGGGGGTTAACCAGGCAGGTCGAAAGGAGAAGGTTAATCTAAGTTTGCCAGAGGGTATCAATTATTCTTCACGGCAGGATAAAAGTTTAAACGAGATGTTACTCTCAGGCGAGATTGATGTGGCGATTACTGCACGTCCACCCAGTTCCTTTCATGATCCTGAGTCCGGAGTGAGGCGGATTTTTTCAGACTCCAGTGCGGAGGAGAGCAAGTTTTATAAAGACACTGGAATATTGCCGATTATGCATGTGATCGCTATGCGTCGGGATGTCTTCGAAGCAAATAGATGGATTGCAATGAACCTCTTCAAGGCCTTCGAGGAGGCTAAACATAGGAGTATAATCCGATTAACGGACATCACCGCGTCGAGTATACCCTTACCTGGTCAATCGGGCTTTGTAGAACAGGTTAAAAAGGATTTTGGTGATAATTTCTGGCCTTATGGTATGCAAGATAACCTACCAACATTGGAGGCCTTTTGTCGTTATGCCAATGAGCAGGGCGTGGCTAGCCGGCATCTGAAAGTTGAAGAACTCTTTCCAAAGGAAGTCCATTCCAGTGTGAAGGTTTAGTATGTAAAACAATAAAATAGACAGGATTTACAAGATTAACAAGATAAAAAAATAGATGGATGCTACGGATTCAATTGACCCACATTGAGGTTAATTGACATGGATTTATTTAAAAATAACTTACAGCACCAGCGAAAAAAGAGTGACACATAATTAAGTAAAGAAATACTTTCTTCTTATTTTTCTCCATCCCAATCATCACACCTTAAATCAATCCCGCATCTTCCAGGACCTTATCCAAGCGCTTTTCAAGTTCTGGTGTAGCAGGTGCCATAGGTAGGCGGTGTGAGTTGTCAGGGATGATACCCATTCTTTTCATCATATATTTGATGGCTATGGGGTTTGTATCGAAGAAAACAGACTTATTCAAATCAAATAAGTCGTAATGGATTTTTTTTGCTCCATCGAGATCATTATCAAATATACGTTCACACATTTCAGCTACAGGTTTTGGGACCAGATTACTCATGGCATTCATCAAACCACATGCACCTACTGCCATCATTGGAAAACTTAACTCTTCCAGGCCAACAAATATGCGAAAATCCATTCCAAATTCCTTTAATAGGTCAGAACAGAATCCCAGGTCATTAACCGCGTGTTTCATGCCAATGAGGTTGGGTGCTTTTTCCCTAATCTGCACTACAGTATCCAAAGTAACATTTATCGCGGTGCGTCCAGGGATATGATAGATCATCATTGGCAAGTCGGTGCGACTACATACCTCCAGGTAATACGCTACCAGTCCACGTTGTGGAGGACGTATATAATAAGGCGTTACGACCAGCAGAGCATCGGCTCCCGCTTTGTTTGCATGCTCAGTTAGAATTAGGGTGTCAGCCAGGTTTTGCGAACCAGTTTGGGCAACTACCGGTACACGTTTGCTTGCTACCTCTATAGCGATATCAACTAGTTTATTACGTTCATCCAAGGTCAAGGTGCTGGGTTCAGCCGTGGTACCGTTTACCAGTACGCCATGTGAACCTTCGCTAATTTGTCTCTCAACCAGTACGGCATAAGCATCATAATCTACATCGTTACCGCGAAAGGGTGTGATGATAGGTGGGATTGAACCCTTAATTTTGTCTAACTCCATTCGTTACTCCGCTCGATTAGTTGAAAAACCTGATTGTTGTCCGAGGATTACTGCAGGCTTGTCCAGAGACTCCTGCCATAACAAACTCTCCATATTAATATTTAACGACTGGTCCTGTACGGTGAGTTCATACACAGGTTCATCATAGGAGGCATGGTTATGTATGGCCCA
This sequence comes from Gammaproteobacteria bacterium, assembly GCA_963582285.1. Lineage (GTDB taxonomy): Bacteria > Pseudomonadota > Gammaproteobacteria > Eutrophobiales > Eutrophobiaceae > Eutrophobius. The sequence goes on from CAUZRI010000022.1 coordinate 3,698, forward strand.
ACCTGGTGCAGAGAGCATCAGATCGCCGGCCTTCCATTCATATCGTTTTTTTTCAACTATGGAATAGCCCGTTCCCTGAAAGTAATAATTGATAGCTGCAGATACATGTCTGTGTGGTCTGTCGATAATTTTTGGAGGACGAACTGTCATTGTGGCAAAGAAATTTGGCGTAGTGCCATTGGTGCGTCCAGTCATAGGATTGTATAACAAATAAAGACGGCGGCCGATATAGTCTTTACCTAGTGCTGTTAATTTATCAAGATTCTGTTTGACCTTTTGCCAGGGCCAATGCAAATTTTTAGATTCTACTCTCGGGGGGTTGATCAGAATCTCGTAGGGCATCATCCAGGCACCTTCATCAGTCAATTGAAAAGAGCCATATGGACTTTTGCGCCGTGGATCATCCTTGTCTTCGTTTTTTTCAATTTCAATTTCAGTTTGTACCGGGTTTTCTTCAACGATATGAACCTGCATCTTTTCAAGTAAAGCAGCGTTGGAATAGGTAAGACGTACCTGGATTTCATCTGTGTTATTGTAATGCGTGTAGCTAGCAAAGGAATTATGATTCCAGACATCATAATGATTGAATTCGATACGTTTATTATTTACCTTCGTATACCCACTTCCCTGTATGCAAAAATTTATTTGCGTCGAATTATGACGGATAGGTGCAGTACTCTCACCCGGTAATAATACATCTAGACTGACTGTGATCCCTGCTGCCAGACCTAATCCTGGTTTTGTCGCAGAGGGATGAACCATGTATGAGCGTCTCCGTCCATTATCGGGTTTTGGCAGGGATGCTAACCTCTTAATCTCCGCATCAATTTGTTCCTTACTAATAATGATGGGTTCCCATAATACTTGCGCAGTATGTTTATTATCAGTTGCATCAATAAAGGGACTATTGGCAGGCGTGTTTGAAATATTACTAATATTTGAAGACATAATAATCACCCATGTGTTTTTTATTTACCAAGACAGCATAATCATACTATTTCATTGGAAAGAAGTAACCTTATGCCCTCTGTAGAGCGGGTATACCTATAAGATAATTAAAATAGTCGCAAAGGTTTTTTCTCAGGCTGAGGAATCTTCCTGCCAATACCTTTGGCCAATGCCCTATGCAGAATCTCTGTACCCATGGACAGATCCGATAGGCCCATACCCATCGCCTTGAATAATGTTAGATCAGCATCTGTTGGCCGATGACTTTTACTTGCAACCAATGAAGAAAGTGGCGTTACACTACTCCAGTCATTTGTATCAAACTGTTGAATAAATTCACTACTAAGCCGTCTAACTGAGTCAAAGGTATCCACCGCTATCAAGTCGCAACGATCAAAGATATCCTGTGTAAATTCCTGACGCTCTGGAGTAATCGCACCAACTGCATTTATATGGCAACCAGTTGAGAGCATAGATGAACTTAAAAATGGCTCAACCGCACGGGTTACCAGCGTTACAATGGATACATCTTTGACAGCTTCTTCAACACTTTCCGATACCCCTACATCCAAAGCAAGATTTTCCTTTACCTTGCTAGCGAAGGCCTCGCGTTTTTCCTGATTAGGGCTGTAAACCCGTAAGCGTTTTAGGGGGCGTACGGCATGCACACCAGCCACCTGAGCCAGTGCCTGTTTACCGGTGCCAATGATCGCCATGTCATCAGCATGTTCATCTGCCAAACAGCGAGTCGCGACACCAGAAATTCCGGCAGTGCGCATCTGTCCCAGTGCAAAAGCCTCAATCACGGCCAGTAGTTTACCGTTTTCACTATTAAATAGGATCAGTAACGGACAGGCTCCCCCAGGTGTGTGTGCCCAGGTCTTCGTACCTACAACACCTGCTCCATCAAGAACAGCACCGATTGCATGGAGTGTGCTTCGTTTTTCATTCCAGACAGCATGGGTTTTTTTCATATTGGCAGCCTTGCCGTCATGCTCCTGAATGAGTCCTGTTTCCAGAGCAGGTATGGCTTCTTTTAATGATATTAAATTTATTATTTCTGCTTCACTGATCCAAATGGCTTCCATCTCAGACATTATTCTCCTCCTCAAAAATTGATGATTTAGGTGGCATTAGACCCAAGGTATTTACAGCAACCGCATGGGTTAAATAACGTCCAACCAACATTAGTACTCCTACGGCCTCAGATACTTCCAAAACATCCAGTACCTTTTCAAATTCATTTTCACAATTGTTACCCATGCGTTTTATTGCTGCAAGGGTATAGCTTTGAACAATACGTTCACTTTCAGACATTAATTTTTGATTACCTGGATCTAGCATTTCTACACTACGAACCCATTCATGCCCAAAGCCAAGCTTAATGCATAATCGTTCATGTTGATTTCTTTCGTAGTCATTTTCAGTCTTAACAGCCACCGTTAAGGCTACCGTTTCAGTAATCCTGTCTGGCACTGCTTTTTTCAATGCTTCGGTTAGTTCCATAAAATGTCGAAGTACATCGGGTGAATGCCCTGTACATTTAAAAAACTCTCCCAGATAACCCAATCTCTCAACTCGAGCACGCAAGGTTTCCTTGAGTTTAGGATCAAGCTGTTCCATTTCTAGTCTTGGTATTCTTAAACTCATGCTGTGTAATTCCCCTGTAAAACAGTTAGAGATACTATTAAGGAAGCTCTGAATAAGTCCATCCGGGAATTATCAGAGCACGCGAAACAAAAAGTGTGATATTTATTTCGCACACAAAACCAAATACTACTTGTATTAGATTTTGGCCGCACATCTCTGTGCGGCGGAAACCTCTGACTTAATCAGAGGTTTCTAAAATTATATCATTACAAAAATATAGTAATGTTTACTCTTATTGGATTTATATCAGGTTTAGCGCTGCAACGGAATTGTAGTCTTATAATAATTAGGGAACCTTTGACTTAATCAGAGGTTCCTTAGACAGACTTGTACATTCTTGTTTAGGTCAGCAAAATCATTGCGGGTGAACAGGAGAATTTATTTAGACCATTCGTTTAGTATCTTGCAGTTTCAAATGTAATTAATGCTTTTTTACATTGATGTCCCCATCTGTAATTTCCAATTACACCTGTATTTCTAATTACTCTGTGACAAGGGATCAGGTAGGCAAGTGAATTTGTAGCGACGGCATTACCAACCGCCCGAGCTGCCGATGGTTGGTTAATTTGAATTGCAAGTTCACCATAACTGACTATATTTCCCGCGGGTATGTTGATGAGTGCTCGCCATACCTGGATTTGGAATCGTGTAGCGGATACATATCCACGTAATGATAATTTTTTATTATCGTGATCAGGATTAAAAATTGCTTCAACCAATCGACCAGTTTTGTTTTTCTCTGAAATAAATATTGCAGCCGGCCAGAGTTGTTTGAGCTCGTTAAATGCATTTTGACGATTTTCAGAATCAGTAAACGCAAGATAGCAAATTCCTCGGGGGGAGTTTGCAATCAGGCATTCACCAAAGGGTGTAGGTGCATAGCCGTAGTTAATGTGCAATCCCATGCCACCTTTCTTTATTTCTCCAGGCGTTGCAGCATCAAGTTTGATGCATAAATCGTGTAACCTCCCTGGATCGGAAAGTCCAGAATAGATGGCTGCATCCAGGACACTTTTGCCTTGTCGCATTATCGATTTCGCATTATTTAATGTCATACATTGCAAATAGGACTTGGGCGAGATACCTACCCAGTTGATAAACTTCCGCTGAAAATGATATGGACTTATTCCTCCAATCGCTGCAAGTTCTTCCAGTGAGGGTTGTCTGTGCCCATGTTGGGTAATATAAGCCAGAACTTTCGACATTTTCAGATAATCATTCATGCCAAAACGTACCATAGGTCTATCGCCACTCCCACCGGGATCTTGCTATTTTGGAGCTATTTTCGATAGAGACGCGGAAATAGAGGTGTTTGATAGATAATACAGGTTAAATATAGGTATAAATCATAGTTCTTTCATAAAATCTCCCCGTGTTTCTGCTAACATATTCGGCACGGTAAAGACGCGTTCACTAATAATATAGAAAATAATGCTGAGGGAAATCAGCCAGGGGGCAAATATGCAGATCATTAAGCATTTTCAAACTATCTTGGTCACTTTTTTTATCATATGTCTTGTGTCGGCTTGTAATAATAATTCATCTGACACAAATACTGCGACGGTAAATACTGTTAACCCTGAAGTGACAGTAAATATTCCTGCAGCAGATACAACTCTTATCACAATTGATATTGATAACGACGATATTGCCGGTGTGGTAACCAGTAGTAATGGTCCAGAAGCTGGTGTCTGGGTCATCGCTGAAACAGATGATTTCGAAACACGCTATGCAAAAGTTGTTGTAACCGATGATCAGGGACAATACCTGATCCCGGATCTTCCAGAGGCTAATTACCAGGTTTGGGTCCGTGGTTATGGCCTTCTGGATTCTGCCAAAGTCAATGCTAGCCGAGGTAGTCATGTAGGTTTAAATGCGCAATTGGTACCGGACAGGGCCGCCGCTGCAGAGATCTACCCTGCTGCATATTGGTATGCAATGATGAAAATGCCAGAACCCAGTGAGATATCTTTTTTACCTGGTGGTTTAAACGAATACCTATGGCATATAAAAAACAGGGATTGTGTTGGCTGCCATCAAATGGGCAATAAAGCGACCCGGACGATACCGGCATCACTGGGTGAATTTCCATCTTCCGAAGCCGCCTGGGCCAGACGTATGAGTTCTGGACAGGCAGGTAATCGAATGATCAGCGCATTTGGGGCTTTGCAGGGTGTACCGTTCAAATATTTTGCTGACTGGACAGACCGAATCGCCGCAGGAGAATTACCCCATGAAGATCCCCCGCGCCCCAGCGGTTTGGAACGTAACCTGGTACTGACTGTTAGAGATTGGGCAGACCCCAAGGTGTACTTACATGACTTATCCGGTACGGACGAAAGAAATCCTACAGTTAATGCCAATGGTCCTTTGTTTGGCGCACCAGAATTGAGTACTGATGAATTTCCTATCCTGGATCCGGTTACGAATACAGACACCAGTTTTACTGCACTGGTTAGAGACGAAGAAACACCATCAACTGGGGATAACCCCGTTATTGCGCCTTCTCCATATTGGGGTGATGAGGTGTTATGGGATAGTCAGGCGAATGCCCATAATCCTATGCACGATCAGGATGGACGCGTTTGGTTTACCGCAAGGATTCGCGCGCGGGACAACCCGGCATTTTGTAAAGAAGGATCAGATCATCTTTCGGCAAAGGTATTTCCCACGACCAGGGCCGGTCGACAATTATCCGTATATGAGCCTTCCACTGGAGAGTATAAATTTATCGATACTTGTTATAGCACCCATCACCTACAGTTTTCAGAAGATGAGGACAATACCCTTTGGACAAGTGGTGATGATTTTGTCGCTGGCTGGGTCAACACTAAAATTTTTCACGAGACTGGCGATTCAGCGAAGGCTGTGGGTTGGGCACCCTTCGTCTTTGATACCAATGGAAATGGTGTACTGGATGAGTGGGTGGAACCTGATGAACAGGTTAATCCCGATTTAGATAAACGTTTCATTGGAGACACCTATGCCGTGATGCCTAATCCGGCCGACGGCACAGTCTGGTATTCAAGTGTGAGCAATAAATATCGGGGTGGCGTGGTACGTTTTGATCCAGAAACTCGTTTGAGTGAATTTTTCCGTCCCCCATTACCTGGTTTTGGGAATCGCGGTGCCGGCATAGATCGTAATGGTGTGATCTGGTCATCTATGGCCAGTGGACACCTGGGGGAATTTGATCGAAGAAAGTGTACCGGTCCCTTGAATGGTCCCGAGGCAACAGGAGATCATTGTCCTGAAGGCTGGTCCTTCCATGACTTGCCAGGGCCTGGATTTATAGACGTGCCAGATTTCAGTGTTGAATCCAGTTATTACACCTGGGTCGATCAACACGATACCCTCGGTCTGGGAAGTAATGTACCCATGGTAACCGGAAATCTGCATGATGGTGTGCATGCCTTTGTTGATGGAAAATTTTTAACATTGCGTCTACCTTACCCATTAGGTTTTTATACCAAAGGATTTCAAGGTCGGATTGATGATCCGAATACGGGCTGGAAAGGAAGAGGACTCTGGGTGCCAAGTGGTGACAGGACACCCTGGCACAAAGAAGATGGAAAAGGTTCTCGGCCATTAGTCGTGCATTTCCAGATGCGACCGGACCCATTAGCAAAATAATTAGAATATTCAACATAAATATTAGGGTTTAAAATTACTAAGAAGTCTTTTAGGTAACTTAACTACATTAATGTGTTGGTAATTTTAAGAGAATTATAAAATAACGTTTCTTATAAGGAGGACAAAGTTGAATATCAGACATAACATACTCTTTGTTTCGTTTAGCATATTATTTGTCACCGTATTTTCGGTACAGGCACAATCAGCAGGCAAGGCATCTGAGATCATCAATAGGGCAGTTACATCTGCGGGTGGTAATTCCACCTGGCATCAAAACAGCAATCTTGTAGTACATGAAACGCAGACCCGATATGAGGACGAAGGCACGGTTCAGGTGAATTTAATTCATACCATGAGTACTATAAATACAGGTTACCGTATCGAGCTATCTCGTACAGGTATAAACACTGTATATGGATGGGATGGGACTGAATTTTGGGCGTCTATAGATGGTAAACTGGGTAATCATGATTTGGTTAACGAGGCAAGGCGTGTCATTTCTAATGCATATTTTCGCTTTAGCCTGCCGTTTATACTGGATGATTCTGAACAGAGAGCAGAGTTTACTGGTAACGATAGTGTTAACGGTTCAACAACTGAAGTGATCAAGATCACCTATGAGAAAAGTCCTGCTGATCGATATTTTTCTCCGGTAGCTAAGGAACACGATCATGGTTCAGCTAATGCTAAGGCAGATCATAGCGTTGCCAAGGCAGAACATGATGTAGTAAAAGTAGAACATGGCGGTGAATCTGCTGGACACGGGCATGGGCACGGAGGTGAGGAATATAACTTCTACTTCAGCAAAGAAAATCAATTAACCAAGGTTTATTTTTCACATCATGGTGATGGTACCTATGAAACTATTTTATTGGAGGATTTCAAGGTGGTGGATGGTATAAACAGAGAACATAAGCGAACCTTGTTAAGGTCAGATGGCCAGACACATTACATCTCTAATTTTACCAGTATAGATTTTATTAAAGAAATTGATGACAGGTTGTTTTCAAAACCCTGAGTGGGATTAGAGACTGTTTTTTATGGCCAGTTTTTTTATGTTGGAATTAACAGGTATTCTTCAGTAGAGTTTATTTTTGAGCAAAATGTAACATTCTCTAGGGCACGAAAATCAATATTGTTGTGTCTAATAAATCGATGAATGTGATGACAGTAAGTCAGGATTATTTAATATAAATGAAACATTATAAAAACAGGATATTTCTAAGTCTAATTTGCTTGATCTTAATCCAGCCTGTTCTTGCGGTAACAGACGTAGATAGATTAATAGTTGCATTGGATCATCCCTTATGGACGGCAAGAAGAGATGCTGCAGAGAGTCTCGCAACGACAGGTGTTGACGGCGCGAAGGCGATACCTAAATTGGTTGCCTTGTTATCTGATGTAGAGCGTGAAGTCAGACGATCGACAGTAAGGGCGCTTGAAGGCGTGGGCGCAGGTTCAAATAAAGCAGTTGCTGGATTAATTTTTGCATTAGATGATCTGGATTGGGTTGTACGCAGGCGAGCAGCATTGTCCTTAGGCACATTACACGCTACGGCCCGGTCTTCTGTGTCTGAAATAAAGAATAAATTGAATTCGGTATCCAAGGATACGCAAAAGGCTGCGGTATTAGCACTCTCCGGTCTTGCGCCGGATAGTAAAGTCGCCGTGCCGGAACTTATTCAGGCATTAACTGATGAGGATTGGGAAACGCGTGCAGCAGCAGCCCATGCCTTGGGTAAGCTCGGTGCGGATGCCGAGTCGGCGGTACCTGTATTGGCATCAGAACTTCGGGATCCAGATTGGCGAGTGATCGAAACCGTTGTGGAATCACTGGCCAGAATAGGTAAACCCGCAGTTCCCGTCTTAATAAATGGATTGCAGGATGATTCGATACCGGTTCGATGGGGTTCTGCCCGCGCCCTGGGGGCAATGGGTAGAGAGGCCGTTGATGCTATCTCGGCTTTATCTATGGCGCTGGCTGACAATGTGATGCAAGTACAATGGTCTGCTGCCCGTGCACTTTGGGCAATTGGTGAAGATATAGATAACAGGGATATTAGCGAACAGACAATTGCCTCATTAACGGCTGCGCTAGATGATGCGGACTGGGTAGTACGTTGGTCAGCAGCGCGTGCACTGGGTTCATTAGGTACGGATAATACTGAGATAACCACAAAGAGTATCGAGGCCCTTTCAACGGCGTTAAAGGATGGGGACTCACGTGTTTGTGAGGCCGCCGCGTTTGCACTGGAACAGATGGGGTCTAGGGCTGAGGAATCCGTCGTCGCTCTGGCCGCTGCTGCAACTTCTATGAATGCTGGATTTTGTGAAGTAATTGATGCCTCAAGCGAAGCGTCGCAAAAGATTTTGCTTGCAACTGGTTGGACTGTCCGCTGGGCAGCAACTCGGGCATTAGGCGTG
>CAUZRI010000023.1:0-12025 GCA_963582285.1 Gammaproteobacteria bacterium
TTCGATATCTCTGAGATGTCACTTTCATCTTATTCAATTTTACGGTCCAAAGGTGATAATCGTTTTATTGCCATCCCGGTATTTCCATCCCGTATATTTCGACATTCCGGACTCTATATAAATTCTGATGCTGGTATCAAAACACCTAAAGATCTGATTGGAAAAAAAATTGGTGTCGGTGATTATCAAATGACTGCTGCGGTATGGGCGAGAGGATTGTTACAAGATGAATATCAGATTAATCCTGCTGACATGCAATGGATCGTTGGTGCTACGGTTCAGGCGCTAGCGTTACCCGACAACATTTCAGTTACTCATTCTGGCAAAAATAATCCAGAAACTCTATTGGAGCAAGGAGAGGTGGATGCCCTCATTTCAGTAATGATCCCTAAACAATTAAATCAGCAAGGCAGCAAGATTTGCAGATTGTTTCCTGATTATAAAACTGTCGAATCGGATTATTATACCCGTACCGGGGTCTTTCCAATTATGCATACTATTGTGATCAAAACCGAATTTTATGAGAAGAACCCCTGGCTCGCCATTAGCCTATACAAGGCATTTGTTCAGGCTAAGGAAATGAGTTATCAAAGATTATTTAACACTGATGCCTTGACTGCAACACTGCCCTGGTTAGTCAATGAAGTGGAAGCCACGCGTAATCTTATGGGGGAAGACTACTGGGACTATTCAATAGACGGTAGTCGACCTACTCTTGAGGCGTTAACCCGTTATCTTTATGAGCAGGGGTTGACAAAATCACAAATAAAAATAGATGAGTTGTTCGTGAAAAATATTGATACAAACTTAAATTTGTATCTGCATGGAACGAGTGAAAATCGTTAGTCTGATACTAGCTGGTCAGAATTTATTTTGTCTACAATTCTAAAATCTCTCCAAAATCATAAACTATATGCATACTTTATTGCCTCGTTACCTCCGTTATTTTGGTCAGGTAATTTTTTATTAGCAAGATTAATGCGTGATGATATTCCCCCACTGCAAATGTCATTTTGGCGATGGGTGTTTGCCTTTCTGATATTGTTACCTTTTTCTATAAAAAATCTGCAAACCCATAAGTCACAAGTTCGAAAAGAATTTAAATTTCTTATGTTATTGGGTCTGGTTGGCGTGACGTCATATAATTGCTTTATCTATAGTGCTATGCATTTTACGACAGTGGTGAATGCGAGCATTATTAACACACTCATGCCAGTGGTTATCTTTATCTTTTCGATATTGTTACTAAAGGATCGTCCTGGTAAACAACAGGTAATAGGCGTAGGAATTGCAATTGTCGGTGCATCTTTTATTATTTTCAGGGGAAACCCGACGCAAATCATGTCATTGACCCTGAACCCGGGAGATCTCATGGTACTGTGCGCCCTGGTTTTCTGGGCACTCTATACTGTATTACTTCGATGGAGACCTACACAGTTACCATTGATATTATTTTTATTTATAACATTTGGTTTTGGAATTCTGTTTCATTTGCCGCTTATCATTATTGAATATTCTCTGAAGGGTGGATTCGATGTGACCCCTGCTATTGCGGCCAGCATCATCTACATATCTATTTTTCCGTCAATCTTCGCGTATTTATCATGGAACAAGGCCGTTGAATTATTGGGTCCTAGTAAAACAGTTATTTTTATCTATTTGTTACCAATATATGGGGCAATTCTGGGAACATTATTTTTAAATGAATCTTTTCAAAGTTTTCATGGCATAGGCATCGTATTAATATTTATTGGTATGCTACTGGTGACCAGGGATATCATAAGAGCGAGTTAGGCCAGGATTAACAATTCCTCTGGGATGTAACCATAATTTAATTGTCATAAATACAGGTAAAATTTACATTATATTTTTAAAAATCAATAGTATACAAATAATTATTGTGAGTATGCCCTTGTTGGTTGACAACCCTGCTAGCTCGCCACACACTAATAGAATGGCTCGGGGGGAGCGATTAGGAAAAGTGTGCCATTTCAAAAGACATGCAGTCCTGCAATCCCATTCATGGTCAAGAAATTCCTACTGAATAAATAGAATTCATAACAGTTTGGAGAGATAAGATGAGACAGAAATATTCCCATGCAAGACTAGTCGGATTGGTATTATGTTTAATGTTAACGACGGGACTGGCGCGCGTATCAGCACAGGACATATCGAGCCTGCCATCGGAGATCCTCCGCTATGCAGATGCGGTGTATGTGAATGCCACGATCATGACCCTGGATGATCATAAAATGAATTCCAACCCGGGGACTATCGTACAGGCGATGGCCATCCGTGATGAGGTAATAATTGGTCTGGGGAGTGAGGCGGAGATAATGCGTATGGCCGGACCGAATACAAAGGTAGTGGACTTGCAAGGCAAGATGGTGATCCCGGGGATAGTAGAGAGTCATGTGCATCCCATGGGCGCGGCGTTGGACATTGCCCGAGAGAAATTCAATTTGCGTAGTACACCAGAGGGATTTGCCTTGAGTATGGACGTAGCAGCGAACCCGGATGAGACCATGGCGAAGGTGGCGCGGGCGATGGAATTACTGCTGTCAAATGTCACACCGGCGCCGGAGGAATGGATCAATATATCACTGGTGCATAATCCTGAATTGGGTTTTGCCTCCCCGGCAGATGTCTCGACCTTGATGAGTGCGCCGCGGTTATCGGACGTGAGTATCAGTAAGTCTGATATCTCTGAGATTGTACCGGACTATCCGTTTGTATTGTCGAGTGCGTCGTCTATCTTATCGGCCCCTGAAAAGAATGTGTGGGTACACATCACCGTGGGTTCGAATGGGGAAGAGATATATGAAAACGTGGTGGAACTGGAATAAGAGGCAGTGAGATGATGTTAATGAAACAGATTGAATTGAAAAAGACCATAGCACTGTTGGCACTGCTGATGTTGAGCATGTCCGTCCAGGCAAGTCACCGTGCACTCCTATTTAATGAAGTTGCCACTGCGAAGATTCTCGAAGTATGGCCAGAATTTGCCGAGTCAATCAATAACGAAACACGGGGTATGGAAGACCCGGGAGGGCGTTCTTTAATCATTCAGACCGGATTAAGATCGCATATAAATAATCTGCTACGTGAACAGCCCAGTCCGGCGCAATTTGCTGAAGGGTTTAAAGTACTGGCGGACGAATTTTATTCTACATCGGGAATGACTACATTTGGTTCCAGATTAGATACCGCCCCGCAGATTACTGGATTCCAGCATATCTTGCGAGAGGATAATAAGTTGCCAGTGCGATTTGCATGGAGTGTCGAGACCGCAACGCAACCTATTACAGCAGCGGCAGCAGCGGGCTTATATGCCACCATAGGTGTGCAGTGGCAGGGGATTAATTCCAATCCGTGGTTATGGCAACGTGGTATCAGTAGTGAAGGTGGCTGGGATGCCCCCAACCGCGGCTGTCAGGGAGACGACCTGCCGGTTAAACCCGGGGTTGATGTTAAATCTGTTAAGGAAGTCCTGGAAATATGTCCTGACTTTACCTCACCTAATGTCCAGGCACTGATGCGAGGTTTACAGGCAGGCTGGCGTTTTGTCGGTGTCCATGGTGTAGGTAGTCACGGCTTCCGTATCTTCGTGCAAAAACTTGAAGAGGCCATGGAGAAAAACCCGGGAGTCCTGACCTTGGATTATGTTAGAAAATCACGCCATGGCTTTGCCCATGGCACTCTCACGGGAGCAGTACCTGAGGTGATGGAACAAATTAAGCATTACAATATTTATATCCCAATTAATTTACGCCGTGCCCTGGCCATCGAACCAGATAATATCCGTCAAAATTACGGTGAACCAGGTTGGGCGTTCCTCGGACCAGTAAAGACTCTGATAGATATGGGCGTGAAGGTTGTGGGTGAAGGTGAGATTGGTCGTCCTGATCCGACGACATATTTTAAACAGGCGGATGTATTTGTTAACAGGGAAATCAGTAACGGTACCAGCGAACGTAGGCCTATACCCAAAAATTTTGGTGAAGGCCAAGTCTATGTTCCTGAGGAAGGGGTTGATCGAGTAGTGGCCTTGAAACTACTTACCTATCGCTCAGCAGATTTCCATTATGCCGAGGACAAAATAGGGAGCCTTGAATTGGGTAAATTCGCAGACTTTGCCGTAATTGATAAAGATTTTCTCTCAGGGCCGGATACAGAAGTACGTCATAACAAGGTATTAATGACCATACTAGCAGGCGAGACGCGGTATAAAGACCCTGCATACAATCCTGTTGAACGATAAGGAATAAATCTATTCCAAGACGATATCAATTATGAAAAAATGGACAATACTTCTAGTTTGTTTATTGGCAAGTCTATCAGTCCAGGCCAGTCATCGGGCCTTATTGTTCAATGAGGTAGCCACCGCCAAGATCCTCGAGATGTGGCCAGATTTTGTTGAAACGGTAAATAATGAATCCCGGGGTATGGAAGGTCCGGGTGAGCGATCATTAATCATTACCGGGTTGCGTGGTCATATCAATGGTCTTTTGCGTGAACAACCCAGTCCTGCACAATTCTCAGAAGGTTTTAAGGAACTCGCAGATAATTATTACTCTACATCTGGCATGACCACCTTTGGTTCTCGGCTGGATACTGCCGATCAGATAACGGGTTTTCAGCATTTGCTGCGGGAGGAGAATCGCATGCCAGTACGGTTTGCCTGGAGCGGCGAAATATCAACCCAGCCAATGACTGCCGCGGCAGCGTCCGGTATATATGCAACCATTGGTGTGCAGTGGCAGGGAATAAATGGTAATCCCTGGTTTTGGCAACGTGGGATCAGTAGCGAAGGGGGTTGGGATGCCCCCAACCGTGGTTGCTTAGGTGATGACCTGCCAGCCAAGCCCGGCGTTGATGCCGTGCAGGTTAAACAGGTACTGGAAATCTGCCCGGATTTTAGTTCGCCCATAGTCCAGGCGCTGATTAGGGGATTGCAGGCGGGCTGGCGTTTTGTGGGTGTACATGGTGTGGGTAGCCATGGCCTTCGAATTTTTATCCAGAAACTCGAAGAGGCAATGGTGAAAAATCCTGGGGTGTTGACCCTGGATTATGTACGCAAATCCCGTCATGGATTTGCCCATGGCACCCTGACCGGTGCGGTACCTGAGGTCGTGGCAGGACTGGTGAAATATAATATATATATTCCTATCAACTTACGCCGTGCTCTGGCCATCGAGCCGGATAACATTCGTCAGAATTATGGTGAAGCTGGCTGGAAATTTATGGGACCAGTGAAGACCTTGTTGGACATGGGGGTGAATGTTGTAGGTGAAGCAGAGATTGGTTTCCCTACGCCTGAAACCTACTTTGATATTATGGACGTTTATGTCAACAGGGAAATAAAGAAAGGATCAGAAACGAGTAGGACTGCACCTGAAAAATTCGGACAAGGTGAGGTGTTCACGCCTGAAGAAGGTATAGATCGTGTGGTAGCAATGAAACTATTTACCTACCGCTCTGCTGAATTTCATAATGCTGAAAATAAAATTGGTAGTCTTGAACTAGGAAAATACGCAGACTTTGCTGTTATCGATAAAGATTTTTTGTCTGGTACCGATACAGAGGTACGAGATAACAAGGTGTTAATGACCGTACTGGCAGGTGAGACTCGCTACAAAGACTCAGGATACAATCCTATTGAACCTTAACCCTAACATGACTAAGTGAGATCGATTATGAAGATGTGGATAATACTATTAGTGTATTTGTTGATATGTATGCCGGCCCAGGCCAGTCACCGCGCCTTATTGTTTAACGATATTGCAACGGAAAAGATCCTTGAAATATGGCCTGACTTTGTTGAAACCATAAATAATGAGCAGCGCGGTGTGGAGAATATGGGTGAGCGTTCAGTCATTATACAAGCAGCACTGCGTGCCCATATAGGTAACCTGTTACGAGAACAACCCAGTCCCGCGCAATTTGCAGAGGGGTTCAAGATATTAGCAGACGAATATTATTCAACATCAGGTATGACCACCTTTGGTTCAAGGCTGGATACTGCAGCACAGATAACAGGGTTCCAGCATCTACTGCGAGAAGACAACCGGATGCCAGTGCGATTTGCCTGGAGTGCTGAAACGGCCACACAGCCTATCTCTGCCCCGGCCGCAGCAGGTTTGTACGCAACCATCGGTGTGCAATGGCAGGGTATGAAAGCCAATCCCTGGATGTGGTTACGTGGGATTAGTAGTGAAGGCGGTTGGGATGCGCCAAATCGAGGATGTCTGGGGGATGATCTCCCTGCGAAGCCAGGTATTGATCCAGTACAGGTAAAGCAGGTCCTTGAAATCTGTCCTGATTTTAGCTCACCAAATGTTCAGGCACTAATGCGTGGATTACAGGCAGGCTGGCGTTTTGTCGGTGTACACGGTGTCGGTAGCCATGGTTTTCGTATATTTATCCAGAACCTGGAAGAGGCTATGGAAAAAAATCCAGGCGTATTGACATTGGACTATGTACGCAATTCCCGACACGGTTTTGCCCACGGTACAATGACTGGTGCCGTGCCAGATGTGGTCGCAGGTTGGAAAAAATATAATATTTATGTTCCCGTTAATCTCCGACGGGCGCTCGCCATCGAGCCGGACAATATCCGCCAAAATTATGGCGAACCCGGTTGGAAGTTTTTGGCGCCAATCAAAACTCTTTTGGATGCTGGGGTCATGGTTGTGGCTGAAGGCGAGAGAGGGCGTCCTGATCAACGAACCTACTTCAGGCAAATGGATGTTTTTGTTAACAGGGAAATAGAAAAGGGCCTCGACCCTGGAAGAAGCGTGCCCGATACATTTGGTGATGGTGAAGTCTTTATACCTGAGGAGGGCGTGGACCGTGTGGTGGCGATGAAGTTGATGACGTATCGATCATCTCAATTTCATATTGCAGAGGAACTTATTGGTAGTCTGGAAGTGGGTAAATATGCAGACTTTGCAGTCATCGACAAGGACTATTTATCCGGTGCTGACACAGAGGTACGAGACAATAAGGTATTAATGACGGTTCTTGCCGGGGAGACCCGATTTAAGGATGCTGGCTACAATCCAGTTGAACGTTAGTAAGATGATAGTTTGACGATCCAAAATGATTGTTAGTGGCAGGCACACTACTGCTGATGTGTAGTATTCGACCTGCTATAACAAAAAGTATTCGGATGTTAATATGAATGTATTCATGGCCCAAGAATAAATACCAAAGTCGTATGTACAAAAAAATATTAATTTTAGTTATCGTTATATTAGCACCATCAGTAATTGCACATGAAGGTGAACCTTCGCACGGTGGTGATCTACCAGTAGATTTGGGTAGTAACCGTATGCAATATCAAGGGATGAAAAACCTAAGTGATGTTAGTATTTACAAAAGTACTATTGACCCTGATGAATTATCAGTCAATATCGGGACAATAATCGCCATCAAAAATACAGATAATATTGAGCATAGACTAGTGTTTGATATGGGCGAGGAAGATGAAGAAGAACATGATCATCCAACGGGAGGACATGAACGTTCATATATAATTAAACCTGAAAGATATTGGGTATTAGAATTTTTAGTGCCTGGTTTGTTTATCTATAAATGTTCAATACATGGTGAGACCGGTCAGATCTATGTTCGATACTGAATCGATAGGTTTTACACTAACAAATATTTATCAATGCATTAACTGTAGTAGTGGCAACATTCATCATAAAGAGATGAAATAATTTTTATAGAATTATGGAGGTTAGTAATGATTTTAAATAACGTTTGGTCCCGCAATATAATAATTCTTGTGTTTGCCCTGATGACCTTCGTACAAGGTGCAAATGCGCAAGATAGTGATGTATTGGCAGCAGTGCAGAAATTACCGCCAGAAATGGTGTCATGGGCCGATACCGTCCTCTACAATGGGCATATTGTTACAATGGATGACGACGCTATTTCTACTAACCCCGGGAGCATCGTCGAGGCCATGGCCTTACGTGACGGATTTATTATGAAAGTGGGAGGCACCGAGGAAGTTAGATTATTAATTGGTCCTGATACTCGTGTTATGGATCTAAAGGGGCGCACGGTATTGCCAGGACTTATTGATACCCACGCCCATCCGGGTCCGGATGCCACAGGACTTAAGGTGGGACAACCTGGTATCCATAGTGCTATGTTAGTAGATGCTACTGCAGATTTAACGAGTAAGAAGTTAGAAAAATATTTAGAAGAAGAAATTAATCCCCATCGTCGACCCAACGAATGGGTTTTTATAAGATTATTAAAGAACCCTGATGTAGGGATATATGAACAGGGTAATGTTTCGCATTGGGTCCGCTCCCAGACTTCAGTTGAAGATAGGTTCCATACAGAAGACATAGACAAAATTTCCTCTGATTTTCCCCTCATAATCGGTACATCCGGACCGGTGGGTAAGACCATGGTTGATGGACAGGTTTTCCGTGAAAATAGTGACGGAACAAGAGTCCATTTATCAGGTGACCAACTGGGATTGGTGCCAGATCCAATCAATATTCATGACTTGGATGATATGTTGGCAGCAGAGGCCACCTATCATGCCTATGTAAAACACGGCTCCCATCTCGCCACCCTGACAAATACCGTGGCAACCAATATTGTTGAGGCGGCTATGCCGGGTTGGAAAGAGTGGTTAACCGCCAATATGCGACCTGGGGTAGATAATGCGGGAGAGCGCGGTGTTCATGGTTCTAAAGAGACGCAGTTTTTACGAGAAATTGTAGAACCGTGGACTCGGGAGCAGCAGATACAGGGCATGTTACAGACCATGCAACGGGCTGGACCCTGGGGCGTGACCAGTGTCTACGGACTTCGAGGTGAGCCATGGAAAATTGATGTTCATCGCGAGTTGGCTTACAGGGGTGTTGCTCCTGTCAGGTACGGAATGGAATCAGGATTACATAGAAATCCCATGCCATTCTGGGAAGGCGTCTACCTACATGCGAGGATGGGACCCATGTGGGACAGGTTGGGACCATCGTCTACCGGATTGCAGAGCATGGTGTGGTTGAATGGTATAAACACTGAACGTTGGGACTCCTTATACCCAGGTGCGTGTCTGGGTGATGACCTGCCAGCAACAGATGAAATTAAAGCACGAGAGATCTGCCCCGACCCAAGCGGTGATGATCTAGTGGAACTGGTATTTCAGGAAGGCTTGAAGGCACATTGGCGGTTGGCAGGTGTCCATTTGGTAGGCAGTGAGGCGGTGCGATCATTTGCCAAGTTGCATTACAATGCAATCGAAGCCGGCTATCTGACCAAGGAAGAGGTGAGAAATATGAGACCGGCCGGCGCTCACGGAACTGTAATCAGTGCACAGCCTGACATTATTGAGATGGTAAAAGATTTAAATTTGTTAATCCCGTTGAACTTCAACTATATGCGTATGGGTAATGCCTGGGTGCGGGATTACGGCCCAGAAATTGAAGATTTTATTTTGCCGGCCCGATCCTATTTGGATAATGGTGTAAAGGTATATGGCGAGATTCATTATGGTCCTATCTGGCCAAACCTGGAAATCGGTGTGACCCGGACCATCGACGGTGACACATTCGGTGCCCACGAGGCTATCGACAGGGTTGAGGCATTGAAGATGTTTACCGTATGGGCAGCAGAGTGGAGTTTTGCTGAGGACATTAGCGGCAGTCTTGAAGCAGGAAAATGGGCAGATTACATTATCCTGGAGAAGGATATCCTCGATGAGAACGTTGTACCCAGTGATGAACTTGGAGATACCGTAGTACTGTTGACTGTTCTGGGTGACAAGGTGGTGTATGAGCATCCATCATTTGATTTAGAGTTTAATTAAATCGGGATTAGGGACTCGTTGCTCGGGACTTGTTGTTTGTAAACCTCGGTCCGTTATTCCTGCACCCACGGGCACTTGTACCCTTGCAATAGAGCCTGACAATGTTCGTCAAAATTATGGGGAACCAGGCTGGAAGTTTCTGGCTCCAATTAAAACTTTGCTTGATGCGGGTGTGAACGTGGTAGGGGAAGGTGAAATAGGTCATCCCACACCTGAAACGTATTTAGATTTAATGGATGTTTATGTGAACAGGGAAATGGAGAGGGGGTTGGAGACGGAACGTACCGCACCGGCAAAATTTGGTGATGGAGAAATATTCAATCCTGAGGAAGGCGTTGACCGTGTTGTGGCAATGAAGTTATTTACAATTCGATCTGCAGAATTTCATTATGCAGAAGACAAGATTGGTAGTCTTGAAATCGGCAAGTATGCAGATTTTGCTGTCATTGATAAGGATTGCCTGTCTGGGCCAGATACTGAAGTAAGAGATAATAAGGTATTGATGACGGTCCTCGCAGGTGAAACAAGATTTAAGGATCCAGATTATAAGCCTGTTGAAAAATAACGTTTGTTAACGATGATTACTATTGTATTTATAATAAATTATTAATATTTAAAGGATATCTGATGAATAGAGTCGTAATAAAAATATTTTTGCCTGGTATGATTTTACTCGGATGCATACTAATTGCCGGTAATGCCTCGGCTCAGCAATCTCAAGATCCTATTGTTATAGAAGTTGGTGAGCAAAAGGTTTCATTAAGTGAATTCGATGCAACCTTCAATATTGCTTTGCGCATGCTTGCTGCGCAACAGGGCATACCCCTGGGTAATCAGGATCAATCTACGATAGACAGATTGCGTACACAATATCTTAATCAACGTGCAGGCGAACTTTCATTAATTCAAGAGGCAAATAGACGTAGTATTAGTGCTAATGATCAGGATGTGCTGGTACAAGCCGCAGAGGTGAGAGAAAAAATATCTACAGATACCAGTACCAGTGAACCACTGGATACTGCTCGATTACTGAATGTAATTAGAGAAAAACAAATTGTTGCACTTTTGTCTGAACAATTGCTGGGTGAGATTGTTGTTCGACCAGGTGATGTAATCGTATTGCATCATGATCTTTCTGAAGAAATACAACGTCCGGAGCAGATATGTTTACGCCATATCGTAGTTGATAATGAGGCTAAGGCAATAGATTTGATGGAGCAATTAGAAAATGGTGCAGAATTTGAATCATTGGCAAAAACTAACAGTACGGATACTAAATCTGCAGAAAATGGTGGCGACATGGGTTGTTTTGCTAAAGAAGGATTGATCGCTAGAACAGATTTTGAAAGAGCTTCATTCAAGGCAGGGTTAAATGATTTAACCGGTCCCGTGAAATCAGAGTTTGGTTACCATTTGTTAATTGTTTACAAACGCATTTCCGCTCATACACCAACTCTTAACGATATGTATGATGAGTTAGAATCGGAAATACGACATGAAAAACTCCCTGTAAAGTTAATGGAGATTCGTGATGCCAGTGGAGAAAAAACCTATCCAGAGAGGTTAGGTTCTGGTTGAAGTATGCTGGTTACTCAATTATTATTTTTGAAGAAATGTTTTCTATTTTAATTTGTTCAGAACCCGTAACCAGCCCAGATACGATAAATCAAGCCACGATACAGTTCAATATTGAATAAATGCTCAAACAGCATGTAGATTATAAATGAAATAATGATGGATATAATTATTGCTAATGATAATTTTTCCTCGGAGACTAAATAAATCAAAAAAAACATAAATACCGTAGCACCAACGTAGTGTCCGGTAATAAATATTAGTCCCAACAAAAATACCATCCATCCAAAAAATCCTGCTACAGCATTAAACTCTTTGTTTTTAAATTGAAATACATTGAGCATGTCAGATTTAATGTCAATATGACCAGACGCATTACTCCAGGCACGCTTGATATTAAGTCCGGAAAGTAATAGTAAAGGGGTTAGTATAACTAATGGTGTCCTGGCAGAGACTAAGTCGTACATCAGAGAGGATATAAATGCAGACAATACCAGTAAGCCGATAAATAGACTGAATACGAGCTCCAGTGTTTTTTTATTTCCAGACATTTTAGCCCTCAGATAAACAATTAAAACTAAACTCTTTATTTGTCTTTATTGACATGTGCAC
>CAUZRI010000024.1:0-11641 GCA_963582285.1 Gammaproteobacteria bacterium
CGCTATCCCCAGCAAATGGAAACCAACAACCGTAGGAAGTAATTTTGAATTGACACAAATACTGAAACCCATGGCACCTTTTAAAGATTCCATGATGGTCATTAGTGGTCTGGATAACCTACAAGCCAAGGGTATTTACGGTGAGGCAGGAGGAGAACACCCCAGGGCATCGGCAGCTTATCTGACCTGTGTTCACCCCTATGTTAAAACCACTGAAGGTGAATATAACAAACGGGTGGGTATCTCTCTGGATCAGATCTATGCCAGAGAATATGGCAAACATACACAACTTGCATCATTAGAGTTGGGAATAGAATCAGATGCGGTAGTGGGATCTTGTGACGGTGACAGTTGTTCCTATAACAGCACTATAAGCTGGCGTGATGAAACAACGCCGATGCCGATACAAAATCAGCCTCGGGCCGTATTTGAACGATTGTTTGGCGACAGCGACAGTACTAATCAAGCGGACCGAATGGCGCGTCTCCAGGAACGAAAGAGTTTACTGGACTTTGTCGGTGGTGCGACCAAACGCATGATGAAGGACCTGGGTGCTACTGACCGTGAGAAGCTAGACCAGTATCTGGAGGCAACACGTGATGTGGAGCGAAGAATCCAGCGAGCAGAAGAGCAATCTATGCGTGAACTTCCGGATATTAAAAAACCGGCCGGCATTCCTCAGCGATTTGATGACCATGCCAAGTTATTATTCGATCTCATGGTGTTGGCATATCAAACAGATCTAACTCGGGTGGGTACCTATATGATGGGTCGCGAGATGAGTACCATGGCCTATCCCGAAATAGGTGTCCCCGATCCTTATCATCCTCTTACTCATCATCAAGGAGATGTAGAAAAAATTAATAAAGCGGGCATGATCAACGTTTATCACGCAAGCTTATTTTCCTATTTTCTTGAGAGACTCAGAGACACACCCGATGGCGATGGCACCTTACTAGACCATAGTTTGCTTACCTATGGCGGTGGTCTTGGCGATGCCAATATGCATGAACCAAGAGATCTGCCTATCGTGATGGTGAGTGACGGCAAACATTTTCAGGGTGGGCGGCATGTGCAATATCCCAAAGAGACACCATTGGCTAATCTGTATCTACGAATGATGGATATGACCAATATGCCATTAGAAAAATTTGGAGATAGCACAGAGCAGTTAAATTTACTGAAGGTATAAGTAAGCGAATCATCGAGATAGATTTGTAAGGGAGAGAGTCATGAATAAATATGTAATGAGTATCGTCATATTGTTTTTTGCCAGCACTATTGTGTACGGCGCAGATCTTCGGCTAATAGAGGCGACAAAGAAAAACGATATTCAAACTGTACGTGACTTAATAAAGGAAAAGGTAAATGTTAATGAACAAATGCCAGATGGCGCCACGGCTTTGCACTGGGCAGTTCATCGAAATGATATTGGGCTCGTTGAGCAGATAATTAATGCGGGTGCTGATGTAAATATTGCAGACCAGGGTGGCGCTACCGCCTTATGGGTAGCGGTTTCTAACAATATACCGGGAATAGTTCTCCGATTGCTTAAGGCTGGTGCCAATCCCAACGCGGCGCTTAGTAGTGGTGAAACACCATTAATGACCGCCTCTGAAGTAGGTAGCCTGGTGGTAGTAAAGGCATTGTTATCGGCCAAGGCGGATGTTAACTCAAAAGAAAATTTGAAGGGCCAGACGGCTTTAATGTGGGCGGCCGCGGAAGGTCATTCAGACATAACAAATTCGCTAATTGATAATGGTGCGAGTATTCGGGATCGCTCAAACGCCGGTTTTACACCACTACACTTTGCCGGATTGAACGGGAGTCTTGGAACTGCCCAGATCCTGGTGTCCATGGATGCAGAGGTTAATGACATTTCTCACGATAAAATGTCACCATTATTGCTCGCCGCGGCCAGTGGTCATAATGAATTAACACAATACCTGCTTGAGCAGGGAGCCGATGCAAATGAAAGGGATTTTAGAGGCTATACCGCCCTACATTATGTAGCCATGAATAGAAAAATGACGGGTTCAATAGAGAGTCTCCTGGACGCAGGGGCGGATCCCAATGCCAGAATTTTAAATTCCGATTCAGATCATGAGTTTAAAGCTGTGCCTGATTTACCTTTTTTAATTTCGCCGACACGAATCGTACCAACGGGCGTAAGGGGGGCAACCCTGCCTGCTGGTGTTACACCAATATACCTTGCCGCACAAACACGTAATGCCAAAGCCATGCGCATACTGTTTGATGGCGGTGCGGACATGCATTTTGCCAGTACAGAATCTGTTTACTATCTGGGTGGAAGTGGTCGCAGGGTTAATTATATTGCCGGGACAACACCTCTGATGGTTGCAGCAGGAATGGATCGTGTAGCGGAAAACTGGATTGGATATCCAGAAGACCTGGAAAATGATGCCCTGGAGGCAGTTAAGATGGCGGTGGAGTTAGGTGGTGATGTGAATGCCACAAACGAATATGGTATGACGGCCCTGCATGGAGCCAGTTTCATTAATGCAGATGGGATAATTGAGTTTTTGGTAGAAAATGGCGCAGATATTAATGCCAAGGATAATTTTGGTCAGAATCCCGTGAGTATAGCCAAACATGTAATTGTTGTTGGTATGGGAAATTACTTTGATACTCGACCTCGTCGTTCAAGCCCGAAAACATATGCCTTATTAATGAAACTGGGGGCAATTCCATTAGAACAATCTGGCGTGGTGGCACGCTAAATCAATTATTAAGAGAGTGATATGAGTATTTGCGCCGTGATGTTTATAATTTAGGGTTAAGAAAAAGCTAGAGTTATTAATTAAAGATTGCCTAATATCGTTTTCGCAAAAATTATCAAAGTTGGGTTGACTTATCTTCAATCCAATTCAACGCATCTTCTGTTGAATAGAATGCTCTGGCATTTAAGCCTCTTCCCTGCGCAACTTTTTGTGAATAATAGTTTAATAACTCATGAGGATAAATATAGGCGTATTTATTTATATCGTCTTTTAAGATATTCACTGCATATGTAGCAAATTCAATCTTGTCTGAATCCGAAAAAGTTCCTGCAGCACCCGATACATCAATTATTACCTTATGAATGTCTTTTTCCTGTGAAACAATTAGCATTTCATCTGTGATGTTCATAAAATCTGAAATACTAAGCGTGCCATTTACAACAATTGACATGTAGTCAGAAATTACTATGAGATCATGTGTGGCCATTTTTTCTGGGCTTACCTAAATTCTTTATCAGGATTGTCTTAACATCAATAATTGAACATAGATTATAGTTCTATCGTTATCCGACATGTCGCTACTGTTCCGATTATGCAAGTATAGTTGATTTATTCAATAAGTAAGAAGAATTGATTCAGTTTTTGGTTAAGATTCTTTCTTATGTTGGTCTCAATATTAAAATCTACTAAGCCAGATATACGAACTTAAGATATCTGATAAATCATTTTCAAATACCAACTACTCATACGCAAAGGTATGTATTGAAATTCGCCTGATCTTTTAATTTAGAATTACTAATATATTACATTTATACAATGCAATCTCTTGCAGTGTAGTGCCTATTTCCCTTGGCATGATATCAGTGAAAAAAAATAGAATATTTACTCGATGGTTAATTTTCTTTCATAGGGAATTTAGAATTCTAGCGTTTAAATAGTAGGTAGTTTGCTGATTAAATATTCATATAATCTTGTTTTTGGCAAATTATTAGAGTTATAAATATGGTGCACAGGATAACTTAACGTCGTGTATTATATAAAGAAGTTAAATCATGTTCCGGATAGTCGTTGTATTATCGGATTCTAACGGTGGATAAGAGTGGTGTCTTGTTTGACAGTATCGGGACAGAGGTGTAGCGTTTACATCATAATTTTTTAACCTGAACAGCTTACATTAACCTAATAAATGAGGGGGATATATGGTCGAATTTACCCTGAACGGAAAATCTGTTTCTTTGGATGTAGATAGTGATACGCCATTACTTTGGGTTTTACGAGATGTCGTAGAACTTACCGGGACAAAATACGGCTGTGGTGCCGGTTTGTGTGGTGCCTGTACTGTCCATGTAGACGGGACTGCCATGCGTTCCTGTTCTATTAGAGTCAGGGATGTCATAAATACCAACGTTGTTACCATTGAAGGGTTATCACCTGATGCATCCCATCCCTTGCAAAAAGCATGGATAGCGGAACAGGTTCCACAATGTGGTTATTGTCAATCCGGTCAAATTATGAAGGCTGCAGAATTACTTGCAGAAAAGGCTCATCCATCACGAGACGAAATCATTAAACATATGGATGGCAATATTTGTAGATGCGGAACTTATAATCGAATACTGGCCGCGATTGAACGCGCATCAGAGGAGGTCTGACATGGCTACCAATATGAAAATCGATTCTGACATATCCCGTCGCGACTTTTTGAAAGGTACTGCAGGTCTCAGTTTTACTGTAGCCATAAGCAGTACTGGTGCCGGGTTATTATTGCCTGCATCTGGCAACGCACAAATGGTTGGTAGTACGCTTTCTGCATGGTTGACCATAGCTAAAGATGGCGTCATTACCATATTAACACCAGGTGCGGAAATGGGGCAGGGCTCCATGACCAGTGTGCCGTTAATGTTGGCTGAAGAGATGGATGCAGATTGGGACATGGTAAAACTGGATTGGGCGCCAGCTGATAAAGAAATTTACGGTTATGGTAGTCCTGAACGTCGTTCTATGTCGATTACCGGATCCCGAGCAGTAAGAAGTTATTTTGATATTATGCGTACTGCCGGCGCACAGGTACGTATAGTGCTATTGGAAGCTGCAGCGAAGAAATGGGGAGTGCCAGTTCGTGAACTGAAGACAGAACCCAGTGTAGTCATCCATGCCGCGAGTAATAGACGTATGGGCTATGGCGAGATAGCCAGTTTTTCTGATTTGCCATCAAAAATGCCCGAAGTAACAAAAGCAGATTTCAAGAAGCCGAGTGCATATCGTCTTATCGGTAAATCACAACCCAGAAGGGACATGCCGTCCAAGGTAAATGGTACGGCGCAATTTTCAATGGATGTTAAATTACCGGGGATGCTCTACGCCACTACCTTGCACTCACCTGCCCATGGAGGTGCCCCACAAAGCTGGAATGAAAGTGATGTGACTGCCATGAAAGGGATCCATCATACTGTCAAGTTACCTACCGGCGTAGTAATTGTTGGTGATACGTTTGTTGATGTTATTGCGGCTAGAAATAAACTCAATGTGTTGTGGGGCAAGACTATTTCCAATGGCTATAATTCAGAAGCTGCGTTGGATAATGACTATGCCAAGGTTGCCGCTGATCCTGCATCAAAATCCACAGTTGTAAATGATATAGGAGATACCGATACAGCATTTGCAAATGCGGCTAGGACATATAAGACGGATTTTCGAGCTGACTATGGTTATCACGCGCAGATGGAACCATTGAATGCGGTAGCGCGGATGAATGAGGCTGGTGATCATATTGAGGTTTGGGATGGCACCCAGTCCCCGGCTCGATGTCGTCAAAGGGTCGCTGAAGCCATGGGTTTCAGCGAAGAACAGGTTACCGTCAATCAATGCTACATCGGTGGAGGGTTTGGACGGCGTTCTTTGGGAGATTACACGGTTGAGGCAGCATTGGTAGCCCGTGAAATAAAAAATCCGGTCAAGTTGATCTGGACCCGCGAAGAGGACGTTGCCCATGGCATGTTTAGGCCACAAAATTATCAGTGTCTGGAAGCGGCTGTTGATAATTCGGGCAAGGTTACGGCATGGAGGCATTGTATTGTAGGTGATGGAGGAAGTTTGTTATCCGGTGGTATGAAGATAGATGCATACTATAAGGTGCCCAACCAGCATATTGATCGTCGTGGTGCCTCTCACGGCATGCGACTGAAGCATTGGCGGGCGGTTTCTCACCCCTTTAATATTTTTGCCATTGAGGGATTTGTTGATCAGATAGCTGTCGGAGAAGGAATAGATCCAATCCAGTTTCGTATGGATAACATGGCAATTACACCTAAGGGAAGGAAAGTTTTTGAAAAGGTTGTTGAAATGTCTGATTGGCATGGTAAACGTGCGGAAGGCCGTGAATTGGGGATATCAATTACTGAAAGGTCTGGTTCACTCGGCGCCGCTGTAGTTGAAATTTCAATCGATAAATCCATCGGAAAAATCAAGGTTCATAAGGTATGGATGGCTGTTGATGGTGGGCTGGTAGTACAGCCAGATGCCGCCCGAGCCAATATCGAGAGCGCTATTATATGGGGAATATCCAGTAATTTACATGAACGGCTAACCATAAGAAATGGTGTAGTAGAGCAATCAAATTACCATAACTATCAGGTAACGCGCATGTCAGATGCCCCGGAAGAATTGCATATTGATTTTGTTAATGCAGATGCAGAGGAACCCACAGGTTTGGGTGAAATTGGTAACCCACCCATTGGTGCTGCTATTGCCCATGCCTTTTTCCAGTTAACGGGGAAACGTCTGACACATATGCCTTTCACACAAGAGAGAGTTAAAGCAGCGCTAACAGCATAATCTTAATTTTAGATCACTAACGGGAGATTGCATTGCAATCTCTCGTTTTTTTTGTGATTAATAAACGTATAAATTACTATTGTTTTATAATTAATACTGGTTTGTTACTGTGAGTCAACACCTCTGAAGCAATACTCCCCAGAAGAATTTTTTGTAACCCCCTGCGACCATGTGATGCCATTACAATAAGATCACATTTTTTCGAGTCGGCGGTATTGATGATTCCTTCAGCTGGATGCATGTCATTTATATGGACAGTTTCATAATTTATTCCATTTGATCCAGCTACTTCACCCGCCAAATCAAGGATCAATTTCGCAGCTTCTGCCTCAGATGACTCATATTCATTGATAGGATTTGTGACACCAACGTTAGCACGGTGAGCCATATCAAGTGCAGACCAGATTTCAGTAACAGTGACAAAAATAATTGAACTATCCAAGGATTTAGCTAAATCTACTCCTTCTTTAATTGCCGTATTCGAGAAGTCTGACCCATCAGTTGATATTAAAATTTTTTTATACATGATCCTCTCCTGGACTTTGTCCTAAATTAATCTGCAATTTGGTAAAGTGTACTTCTTTTCAATTGCAGCTTATTTGATTTGGGTCATGGCCAGGCTTACTTTTAATTTATATAAAACAAAAACTCAATATAATCATTGTAATACATATGAATAATGCAAAAAATTTGGATCCTAACTGAGAGGAGTCGCTTCCTGAACCCAAGGGGTTTATACTTTTACGCAGTTGAATTCACTGGAGGATTAAAATGAAAAAATTTATATTTTTACTTATTGCGTTAATGATGTCTTTATCAAACCTGGTATCTGCTCTTGAAGTTGGAGACATGGCACCGGAATTTACATTGGAAGGTACTGATGGCAAAACTTATACACTTTCCCAATTCAAAGGAAAGGAAGCAGTAATCATAGCCTGGTTTCCAAAGGCATTTACCAGGGGCTGCACCATCGAATGTAAATCACTGGCTGACAATGGTCATTTATTGAAAAAATTTAATGCTACGTATTTCATGGCTAGTGTGGATCCAATCGAAGATAATAAAGGATTTGCGGCAGAGCACGGTGCGGATTTTCCTATGTTAAGTGATCCCACCAAGGCGACAGCCAGGGCATATGAAGTCCTTAGAGATGACCGTGGGTTTGCCAACCGTCATACATTTTATATAGATAAAAATGGCGTTATCGTTGCGATCGATCGTGAAGTAAAACCAGCTACCTCTGCTGAAGATATGGCAAAGATGCTGGATGATTTAAACGTAGCAATGAGGCAAATGTAAGACAATATCAACCAAAGTAATAATCATGCCTCGGCAACGGGGCATGATATTTTTGTCTGTAACACACTATCTTCATTTTATTACAAAAGTAATGGAGCTTCTGATGCACAATATCAAACAATTCCTGGTTAATGTCGTCCTGTTGTTTTCCCTGATTTCTTCTACTCATGTCTATTCGCAATCACAAACTTATGAAGCAGATGACTACACCTATCGTGTGGTGACGGTAGCGGATGGTCTGAAAGATCCTTGGTCCATTGCCTTTCTGCCCAATGGAGACATGTTGTTCACAGAACGACCAGGACGTTTACGCATTGTTAGGGATGGTGTTCTGGATCCTGAGCCCATAGCCGGTACACCTACAGTGCGTTACCAGGGACAGGGGGGACTTCTGGACGTCGTTTTGCATCCTGATTATGAATCTAATAATTTATTGTATTTGAGTTTCTCAAAACCCAATGCAGCGGGGGAGGGCACAACTGCATTAGTACGGGGCAAATATGATGGAAAACGGCTTACCAATGTTGAAGAAATATTTGAGGCGAAGGCCTGGTCAAACGGGAACAGCCATTTCGGATCCAGAGTGGCGTTTCATCCCGATGGACATTTATTTATTACTGTAGGAGATAGAGCGGTTAACCCGTTATCTGTTCCTCGAGAACAGCATCCGGCACAGAACCTGATGTTACATCAGGGTAAGATCATTCGTTTAAATGATGATGGCAGTGTCCCGGAAGATAACCCGTTCGTAGGTCGAACGGATGCACTACCTGAAATATGGAGCTATGGTCATAGAAATTTACAGGGCCTGGTTATCAACCAGGAAACGGGTGATGTCTTCAACATCGAACATGGCGCCCAGGGTGGAGACGAACTGAACCATGTTTTACCAGGTCGTAATTACGGCTGGCCGGTAATTGGCTATGGAACTCAGTATGGTGGTGAACCCATTCACAAGACTCGTGAACGTGAAGGAATGATGCAACCCCTGCATTTCTGGACACCATCAATAGCACCGTCGGGTCTGTTAATATACACCGGAGATGCTTTCCCCGAATGGAAAGGAAATATTTTTGTTGGCGGTCTTTCGGGTCTTGAGCTGCATCGAATTCCGTTAACAATGGAAGACAGTGGATGGCGAATTGGCAGGCCGGAAAGACCTTCCCTATTGCAAGGTTTTGGTCGATTTCGAGATGTTCGCCAGGGTCCTGACGGCTATATTTATGTTGCCATTGATGACCGTCAAGGTGGAAGTCTTACCCCTATCATCAGGTTGGAACCGGTGCAGTGAGTCTTTTTAACTAAGGATAAAGGTAACCGAATCAACAGACCACGTAGATTATTCCACTGCCTGAAAAGACAATGCAGAAAACCACAGCTTTAGTCACTTTTGTTTTTGCAAGTTACTGTTCAAGTGTCATTGCGACGGATACTGATGGCAACACCAGCGTTCTTGGTATTGGAAACAACAGCTGCAGTACCTTCATGACGACGTACGAACATAATCCTAATAGTGTAGACGATGACCATGAAATTGGTGATGAAGGGGCACATTATGAAGCTGCCTATACGTCAGCTGAGTATATTCAATGGTTGCAAGGTTATCTGACGGCCTATAATCACTATAAATTTGGTGGAGAAAATATCGCTGCTAAGGCAAGTGTTGGCGGTATGTTGAATTTTCTATATAAACGCTGTAGTGACACCCCGGATGAGGAATTTCATACTATTATGCCAGCATTGATTGAACGTCTAATGTCCCGGTAAATACTGTCTGAAAATTATTGGACAGGATTTACAAGATTAACAAGATAAAATTTAGATTTAAATAAGTCTTACAGTTCTTCTAAGCAACTCAATTTACTTCTTAACTTAATTGAAAAACCTCCTGGATAAAATCATGTAAATCTTGTAAATCCTGTCTAAATTAATTTTCAAAAAAAACCCCCGATATAATTAATATATATCGAGGGCCAATATTTGGAATAGATTAATTAGTCTGTAGCGAAACAGTAAAATAAACCATCACCGCCGGTGCTTCTAAGGTCATTCTGGCTGCAGCCTCCATCTGGACCTCTGGATGGGTGTGCCGAATTCCAGGCCGCCCGGTCATGATGTCCCACCCTGGCCGTTCCCGCGCCACTGCTAGTCCAATTATTGCAGGTCATATCATCGCCTGCAGGGTAGGCAGTGCCATCTGGTTGTGACCCTGTGAGTATATCGTGACGATTGGGCGCATAACCTCCACCTGGAATAATTGCCCCATTCTCCGCGACGGCCTCACGCATGCTCACTCTTGTGCCATAACTGTGTAACTCATTCACATCTCTACCTACTAATCTTCCATTAGCGTTGTACCAAGGTCCGCTTCCGATTCGGTCCCTGGCATTCACTGCATTAGAACCTTGTGTGCTCAGGTAAGCGCGCCATTCTCGATCACCGGCCTCTACCTTTTCCGCCAGCATTTCGCAATGTGCATCGGCACCCGCCAGACCACCCAAATCAGCACCATTGCCGGGACCATTGCTGGTGAGGAAAAAGCCTAGTGGATTTTCCTGTGCAGTTGTTGGGATTGCAAAAAAGAATGTTGATAGAATTAAAACTGATATTGCATTTGTTACTTTCATATTACCCCCTCCTGGTACGTTAATTACATGTATTGTTGTACAGCTTATTTTTATTTAAAACCTCTTGTTAACCACAATAAATCAAAATCTATCAGAAATCCATTTTGCCAGATAATCAAAATTGTTCTTCACAGCATTGTCATATCTTCCATCATATTTCTGTCCTGCAGGCATACAGCTATTACAGGGAGTTCCACCATGGGTTGCGCCTTCAATAACTATAAATTTTTTATCTTTGCTGGCTGCCATATTATAAATATTTTCACCATCGTGAATAAAATAGTGGCCACCCATCGCGACCACGAGTAACGGTACTGAAACTTTTTGTAAACTACATGGTGCAGAATTATTACTGGAGCACCAGTCTATGCCATTGATTGAGTGAGTGGAGCGCATAGCGCGAACACTTAGAAAGGATTTCAGGCTTAGATACATAGTCCCTCCCAAGAACTTCTTGTTGCTTTCAGGTGACTGACCTGCCACCCGGACGCTCTTTACGATACAACAATCTACAATGCTGCCATCATTTTTCAGTAATCTTGCTGGCTGGTCGGAATTGTTTTCAACACTTAAATCCATGCTGAACAAGCGGCTGGCATTAGCACGTGGGACGATAAATACGTCATCATCTGGGTATTTGTATACACCAGACCCAATTTGTTGCATCTTTCCAAGGGCGATATCAATCAAACCATTCATACGAGCCGATTGGGCATTGAAATATTTTTCCTTAAAGGCATTGGAATAGTGCGATTCGCCATCCGGGTTATATCCATTTATTACGCTGAATGGGTCCAAACTGTTGTCAATCTTCGGCGTGGCATTCTTATTGATTATGTCAGCATCATTGGTAACCGAAGGATTAATGCTTCTCACAGCATTAATGCCGTTGCCGGGATGCGAATCCCATAAAATCACACCATCAGCAAGAGGAAGTCCGACCAGGCTATCAGAACACTTCATTAATTTTTGTGGTTGTTGGCAAAACGATACCCCGGCTTCGGCAACGGCCTGGTAAAAGCTCATGGTTGGTCCACCGCCACTATGACCAAATAAAACAATCTGGGTTATTCCTGGCAACTTGCGGACATATTCCACGCCCTGTTTGACGTCCAGGGCGTTGTTTTCCCATGGGGCGCA
>CAUZRI010000025.1:0-11269 GCA_963582285.1 Gammaproteobacteria bacterium
TTTTAATCAGGTAGGTATTCGTGCAATAGATAATCAAACATTAGAAATTCTCCTGAATTTTTCTACTCCATATTTTCTGGGTCTACTTGATCACCAAAGCACATTCCCTGTTCATCAAGCAACTATTGAAAAATTTGGTAACATTGATACCCGAGGAAGTGATTGGACGCGTGCCGGTAATTATATTGGCAATGGTTCATTTACATTAAAAGAGTGGGAACAATACCGCATTATTGTCGTTGAAAAAAATCCTCACTACTGGGATGCCGCCATAGTTAAACTAGACGAGATACATTTTCATCCGATAGACCAGATGGCAACGGAAGAGAGGATGTTTCGTACTGGACAATTACACATTAGCTATGACATGCCATTGGAAAAAATTGCGACCTATAAAAAAGAAAACCCAGATCTTTTAAATTCACACCCTTATTTTGGTACCTATTTTTACGATATTAACACCTCCATTTTCCCCTTCGATAATGTTAACGTCCGGCGTGCCCTGGCCATGACTATCGATCGGGAATCCATCGTAAAAAATATTACCAAGGGAGGCCAGATTCCAGCCTATACACTGACTCCACCGGATACTTTGGGCTATACGGCCCGATCCAAAATTTCTTACAATATAGAAAAAGCGAGAGAGTTACTTGCTGAGGCCGGCTTCCCGAATGGAGAGGGGTTTCCAACCATTCAGCTTTTATACAATACCCTGGAATCACACCAACAAATTGCTACGGCAATACAACAGATGTGGAAGCAAGCGCTTAATATTGATATCACATTACATAATCAGGAATGGAAGGTCTATCTGGATAGTCATAAAAGTCTAAATTATGAGATAGTAAGGGCGTCATGGATAGGTGACTATATCGATCCTAATACCTTTCTAGATATGTATATCTCTGATGGTGGAATGAATCGCACAGGCTGGTCGAATAAAGAATATGATAATCTTATTGCTGAGGCATCCATAACTGCAGATCAACAAAACCGATATGAATTTTTTCAACGTGCCGAGGAAATCCTGATAAATGAGGCACCTATGATTCCTATTTATACTTATTCAAAGAATTTTCTAAAATCCCCTGAAGTCAAGGGATGGGACCTTAATCTCCTAGACCGTCATCCATATAAATACGTCTACCTGGAACCTGAAAAATAGGATTAGTTGTCATATATGCTCAGGTATATCTTGTTCAGGTGCCTACAAGCAGTACCTGTTTTATTAATCGTCATTTCCTTTACATTCATCCTCGTGAGGGCAGCCCCGGGAGGACCGTTTGATTCAGAAAAAGTAGTTCCGCCCCAGATCCTTGAAATATTAAATGAACGCTATCATCTAGATGACCCATTACATACCCAACTTTCAGATTATATTTTAAATTTAATAAAAGGGGATCTCGGTCCCTCTTTTCGATTTCCGGGTAGAAGTGTCAACGAACTGATTTTAAACGGGTTGCCTTACACTCTGGAACTCGGTCTTTATGCCATCCTTTTTGCCCTTTTTACTGGTGTATTGGCAGGCCTATTGGCCGCGAGTCGACCCAACTCAATTCAGGATTATATTCCAATGTCTCTGGCGATGACGGGGATATGTCTACCTGCATTTGTTTTAGGCCCCATCTTGCTTTTGATATTTTCAATCTGGCTAGAGTGGTTTCCAGTCTCCGGATGGGGACAATTTTCAAATGATAAAATCCTGCCAACTATCACACTTGGATCGGCCTACTCAGCGTATATCGCCCGTCTTACCCGTGGGGGAATGCTGGAAATCCTCTCTCAGGATTTTATTCGAACCGCCCGCGCGAAGGGATTAAGTGAGGCAACTATCGTCCTCAAACATGGCATCAAAGGTGGGTTAATTCCTGTTATTTCGTTTTTAGGTCCTGCTATGGCAGGGTTATTGTCTGGTTCTTTTGTAGTTGAATCAATTTTCCAGATCCCGGGGCTTGGTAGATTTTATATACAAGCCGCATTTAACCGCGATTACACCATGATCATGGGCACTACAATATTTTTTGCATTCTTAATAATATTTTTTAATCTTCTGTCAGATATTGTTGCAGCCTGGCTTAACCCGCGCATCCGATATGGCTCGTCAAACTAATGGAACGAGTAATTGACATTCGTCAATTTGAAAGAGGTCGTTCTCTCTGGCAAGACGCCTACACCAGACTACGAAGAAATAAATTTGCTCTAATTGGGCTGGTTTTTCTTTTATGTATGATTGTATTGGCAGTATTTGCTGACATCATTTCACCCTACTCCTATGAAACCCAGGACCTTTATCTGGGGGCTACTCCACCGTCAACGAAACACTGGTTAGGGACTGATACCTTAGGTCGTGATTTATTTACCCGTATATTGTATGGAGGTCGTGTGTCATTGATGGTTGGATTTCTGGCTACCGCAGTGGCTCTAATAATTGGTGTAACCTGGGGGACCGTATCGGGTTATATGGGTGGTCGTATTGACAATGCCATGATGCGGATAGTTGATATCCTTTATGCCCTGCCATTTACTATATTTATTATTTTATTAATGGTGGTATTTGGTCAGAACATTTACCTGTTATTTCTGGCAATAGGCGCGGTGGAGTGGTTAACCATGGCGCGCATCATCCGTGGTCAAGTTATAAGCATTCGCAATCAGGACTATATCGATGCAGCAATCAGCATGGGATTGTCAAGATTTAGGATAATTTTTCGACACGTCTTGCCCAATGTTTTAGGGCCCATTATTGTGTATACCACCTTGACGATACCCAATGTCATCCTCCTTGAATCATTCCTGAGTTTTTTAGGTCTTGGTATTCAACCACCACAAAGTTCCTGGGGGGTATTGATCTCTTCAGGCGTGGAAACCATCGAAGAATACCCATGGTTATTAATTTACCCGGCATGTGTACTATCCATTACATTGTTCTCCCTTAATTTTCTAGGTGACGGTCTGCGGGATGCCCTGGATCCCAGGATTGCCAAGGATTGATATGGCCTTACTCGACGTACATAACCTGAGCATTGCCTTTCATACTCGTAACGGTTCAATTACCGCGGTTGAAAACGCCAGCTTTAAGTTAGAACCTGGTCAGACACTGTGCATCGTGGGAGAATCGGGCAGCGGTAAGTCAGTTCTTTGTTCCAGTATCATGGGTCTACTTCCCACTCCTCCAGCCAGAATTGAATCAGGCGTCATCAATCTGGATGGTAAGAATATTATTAACATGGATAACGGACCATTAAGGGCATTAAGAGGTAACCGTATTGCCATGATTTTTCAGGATCCCATGACCTCGCTAAACCCCTATATGAAAATAGGCAATCAGGTGATAGAACCGATTTGCCTACACAAAAATCTCTCACGAAAAGCTGCATGGGAACAAGCTATAAAAATGATAAGCAATGTAGGGCTATCCGATCCATATCAGTTAATGAAAAAGTATCCTCATGAACTATCTGGAGGCATGCGGCAACGGGTAATGATCGCCATGGCATTGATAAATAAACCCGACATATTAATCGCCGATGAGCCTACTACTGCCCTGGATGTCACCATTCAGGCACAGATACTTCAGTTAATCAAAAAGATCCAACAGAAAATAAATATTGCAGTTATTTTTGTCAGCCATGACCTGGGGGTTATATCCGGAATTGCAGACAATATATTAGTTATGAAAAAAGGTGAGATAGTTGAAGAAGGATCTGCGGATGATATTTTTTATCACACAAAACATCCTTATACAAAAAACCTCCTTGCTTCAATTCCGAATTGTGCAAAATTAGACAAGTATGACAACAAAGATCGAAACAGTCAGAACATATTACTCAGCATTAAAAATATTAAAACGTATTTTAATCAGACTGATGGATGGTTACCCTCTAATAGACAATTAGTCAAGGCAGTTGATGACGTCTCTTTGGAAATTTACAAAGGTGAAACCCTGGGACTAGTAGGCGAATCCGGTAGCGGAAAATCTACATTGGGTAGATCGATAATGCGCCTGGTTAGTATCAATAATGGTCGAATCCTATTAGGGGATAACAACCTCGCTAGCCTCAACTCATATGAGCTTAAATTGTATCGTCGTGAATTTCAGATGATATTTCAGGATCCTTATGCCTCACTCAATCCGCGCATTACTGTTTATGATGCACTTACGGAAGCTTTAAAGGTTCGAGGTGTATCCTCAACTGAAAAAATTCTTAATGAAGTAAATGAACTGATGTTAGATGTGGGCCTGGAACCACAGCACATTCGAAAATATCCCCATGAGTTTTCCGGTGGTCAACGACAACGTATCGCCATTGCCCGAGCCATTGCACTTAAACCAAAACTGATCATTGCAGATGAACCTGTATCCGCCTTGGATGTAACAATTCAGGCGCAGATTCTTGAACTAT
The DNA here is from genome assembly GCA_963582285.1 of Gammaproteobacteria bacterium. Lineage (GTDB taxonomy): Bacteria > Pseudomonadota > Gammaproteobacteria > Eutrophobiales > Eutrophobiaceae > Eutrophobius. The sequence continues at coordinate 4,404 of CAUZRI010000025.1, forward strand.
TATTAAATTTAGTTAAGAAAAATAATCTCACTATGTTATTTATTTCTCATGACTTATCTGTCATACGTTATATGTCGGACAGAGTCGCAGTTATGTATCAAGGCAAGATAGTTGAAATGGATAATACAGAAACAGTCTTTACTCAGGCAAAACACCCGTACACCAGGGCATTGTTATCTGCCATTCCGGTTCCTGATCCCATCAATGAAAGAAAAAAATATATGAGTATTGCAGCAACATATGACACTGCCTTGTAATTCATGCTATTTGTTTTTTTGTCCTGGCATGTCAAAATAGAGAAGATTCAATTAATTATATTTGTGAGGGGATAATATGGGAATGTTAGACGGAAAACGTGCCCTGGTGACCGGAGTTGCCAGCAATCGATCCATTGCATGGGGTATTGCCCAGGCCTTGCACCGGGAAGGTGCAGAATTGGCGTTTACTTATCAAAATGACAAGCTTAAAGCGCGGGTTGAAAAATTTTCGAAAGAACTCGACTCTGAAATTGTACTACCTTGCGAGCTTACTGATGATCAGCAAATAACTGACGTATTTAACCAGTTAAAAAATACCTGGGATGGTCTGGATATACTGATCCATTCAGCCGCTTTTGCTCCCCGAGAAATGCTTGAGGGCAGTTACCTGGATAATCTAACCCGTGAAGGATTTTTGATGGCCCATGACATTAGTTCATACAGTTTTTCCGCCCTGGGTAAGGCCGCTTTACCTATGATGCAAGGAAGGAATGCAGCGATGTTAACGCTGTCATATATTGGTGCCGTGGTTGCCATGCCGAATTACAACGTCATGGGCGTAGCAAAGGCCAGCCTTGAGGCAAATGTCCGTTATATGGCTACCAGCCTCGGTCCAGAGAACATCCGCGTAAACGCAGTTTCAGCTGGACCGATTCGTACTCTAGCTGCATCAGGCATTAAGGGACTGAGAGGCTTTTTGAGCCATGTAGAGGAGAATTCCCCGCTGCGTCGAAATGTGACCATAGATGAAGTTGGTAATGTGGCCGCGTTTCTTTGTTCTGATTTGGCTTCGGCTGTTACCGGCGAGATAACTTATGTAGACTGTGGATATAATATTGCGGGATCTTCTTAATCCACTATTCATACTTAAAGATAATGAAAAATAATATTTTACTCTGGGGAGTACTCATAGGTGCCATCGCAGGCGTATTCTGTGGTTGGTTTTTTGGTGAAGCAATGTCATCCATTGCATGGATAGGGGCACTCTTTCTCGATGCCCTGAAAATGATGATTGTTCCCCTGATAGTTGCAGCAGTGATTACCAGTATTACTGCTATTGGAGATGTCAGGCATTTGGGTAAGTTAGGTGGTTTCACCGTATTGTATTATTTTTCTACCACAGCCATTGCGGTTTTGATTGGTCTGATTATTGTTAATATCGTAAAACCAGGTGTTACGACTTCCACTGAATTAAGCCAGTCAATTCCAATTGAAATCATTGGCAAAGATGCCACTGGCATTTCCGATATTATTCAAACCCTGGTGACGCCAAACCTGATTAATGCCGCCGCTAATTCTCAAATATTACCGCTAATTGTCTTTTGTTTAATATTTGGCATTGCCCTGACAACAATAGGAAAACGTGGGGACACAATTATCGGTTTTTTTGAGGGATTGAATGATGTGATGATGAAACTGGTGATATGGCTTATGTACCTATCACCTATCGGTATCTTCGCCTTGATTGCAGCAAAATTAGGGGAAACAGGTGGTGGTGAAGCCTTATTGGTAGAAATCTCAAAAGTTGGCTGGTATATATTTACCGTTATATTGGCATTGTTTATTCACTTCCTCTTTTTGTCCGGCGTTCTCATTGTCATCGCACGACGAGGGAAAAATTTTATTTTTTCCATGCTCCGGGCACTGGTTACCGCATTTGGTACCGCAAGCTCTACGGCTACGCTGCCATTAACAATGGAATGCGCCATAGAAGCGGGCGTGCAAAAGCGGGTTGTTAAATTTGTGCTTCCATTGGGCGCAACAGTAAATATGGATGGCACGGCGCTGTATGAAGCGGTGGCTGTTATGTTTATTGCGCAGGCATATGGTCTTGATATGACCTTCTTTCAGCAGACCATAATTTTTCTTACAGCAACCCTGGCAGCTATCGGTGCTGCTGGAATACCTCAAGCCGGGCTGGTTACCATGGCCCTTGTCCTAACCGCGGTCAATTTACCTTTGGAAGGCGTAGGATTAATTCTTGCTGTGGATTGGTTTCTGGACAGGATTCGTACAACAGTCAATGTTTGGGGAGATAGTGTAGGGTCTGCAGTAATTGAAAAATTCTATACAAGTCAGGATGACTATAAAGCAATAGATTAATTCAGATTATCTTCATATATTTCTATAGATGCATCAGACCGTAGGTTGCTAATAATACTAGACCAGGTTCTTGATGCGCGGTTTTGTGAAATACGATTCTTCACAGTCACGATATCTTCATCCGAAACAGATTCAGCTTCCACATTAATCACCGTATTTACCCGGACAACAGCGTAATCACCCTGAATTAACTGGGTACCGGTAACAACACTATTACCATTCTGTGGTGTACCGGAGTTGAATACTGTCTCTATTATACTTCTATCTAACTCTGTGTTGTCTCTACTCACTCCGTTTCTTTCTGCCCAGATTATGGAATACTCGGCAACCAACGTGGCAGGATCAATATTTTGATCCAATTTGACAATTATCTCCTGACCAATAGATCGTGTCTTTTCAGAACCTTTTTCAAAAAGTAACCGAGCCTCAATGGATTCACGTACCTCAGTTAAAGGTAATATCTGTTGTTGTTTGTGTTCCTGAACTCGAATTACAACAATTCGATCAGAATCCAGTTCAATTAAATCACTGTTATTACCCATGATTAATACTTCATCACTAAATGCAGCAGCAATAATTTTTTGATTACTAAGGAGAGTATTACTACCCCCCATTTGGGAGATAAAACCACTTTCCAATACAGGCAACCCAAGTGATTCAGAGGCAAGCTCTAGTGATTCAGGATGTTCGTATGTCAAAACAGCCAATTCATCATAGAGTTGGAAAAATTTCTTTTCTGCCTGTTCTCTCCGATAATCGGTATCAACTTCTCCACTAACCTGATCAAAAGTTGGACTATCACCACCTGTGACTTCATCCACGACGACAATTTGGTAACCATATTCTGACAATATAGGACGGCTTACTACACCAATTTCCGTACTAAAAACCACCTCGTCAATTTCAGGGTCCAAAACGCCTTCGTTTAAATATCCGAAATCACTGGCTTCAACTGTAATTTCATCACTATCAAACTGATTTTGAGCATCTTCAAAACTTGAATCAGAATTAGTAACTAGCTCATATATCTGATCTGCGATATCGCCAGCATTTTCCATATTTTCATCGCCTTCCGCATATATAAGTATTTGTCTAACTTTTCGTCTTTCAGCTATGCTGTAGTTCTGTCGAAAATTTTCAAAATACGCGAGTATATCTTCATCTGTTACATCTACTTCCTGTGCAACATTGTTGATTGACAACATTAAATATGAAAGATTTACTTGTTCCGGGCTCGTGAAATCACTGGTATTGTCATCATAGTATGTTTGAATTTCACTATTGCTTACCTCAATCTGTTCTCTAAATGAGTCGTAAGAAATTGTTGCGTATTGAATATCTCGAGTTTGTTTTTCGAACGCAACGATTCTTTTTAATTCATCAGGCGTTACAATCGTGGTGGCTAGTATGCCTGCTTGCAGCTGCTCTAGACTCATATCTTCACGTATTTCCGCTTCAAATAAAGTGGGCGTATAACCCGAGGATAACAGGAAATTCTGATAGGCTACGGGAGCAAATCCCTCAGGATTATTAAATGCGGGTATTTCAAAAATAGCACTGCGGATCTGATCTTCACTTACTCTAAGTCCCAAATCTCCTTTCACTTCCATCAACAGTATCCTTTCAACCAACTTATCCATGGTCTGTTGTTTAATGAAATCATTTTGCTCTGCCAGGGCGGGACTGATGTCCTGAAATTGCCGACGAATATTCTGAAATGATTTCTGATATTCAGCCAAGGAAATATTCACACTATTAACATTCGCAGCACTGATATTTGCGGCATTATTAAAATATGAATCAATTCCCCAAAAGGCAAAGGGAATGATTAACAGACCAACAAAGAGTACGGCCATCCAGCCTGTAAAAATGCTTCTAATTGCTTGTAACATAAGTCATATACTGTCGTTATTATTAAACTCAAAGAAAACGGGCGTACCTTAAACCAGGTACGCCCGTAAATCAATCTGGCGGAGTGGACGGGACTCGAACCCGCGACCCCCGGCGTGACAGGCCGGTATTCTAACCAACTGAACTACCACTCCGGAGTTTGGTGGGTGCTGAGGGGTTCGAACCCCCGACATTCGCCTTGTAAGGGCGACGCTCTCCCAACTGAGCTAAGCACCCAAGGATAATAGCTAGTTTATTGTATCCTTGAGGGCTTTTCCAGGTTTGAATCCAGGTACTTTTGATGCCTTAATTTTAATACTTTCGCCGGTCCTGGGATTTCTACCCATTCTAGCGCTTCGTTTTCTAACAGTAAATGTACCAAAACCAACTAAAGTTACATTGTCACCCTTCTTTAATGCCTTAGTTATAGCAGCAATTGCACTATCCAGAGCCCTTCCAGCAGCGGCTTTTGAAATGTCTGCAGAGTCAGAAACTGCATCGACCAAATCAGCTTTATTCATATAATTCAAACCTCATGATTCTTCCCTGAGAAGAAAATGTAAATTGGTGAAATGAAATTTTTCAGAGTAGAAATTTCAATAGAATCTTTATATCAACTGACCATATTTACGTCAAGCAAAGTAACAGGAAAAATGAATATATTTATTTAAGTAACACGTAAGTACAAGTTTGGCTTGACTAGTGCGCACGAATCATATCGTCATTGGGTTCATCTGTGGTTTTTTCGTCCTTCTTAACCAACTCATCCTTAAGATCACTTTTTGATAATGGCTGTGGCATATGTTGTAACGCAATTTCCAATACCTCATCAATCCATCGAACAGGACAAATATCTAAATTCTGTTTGATGTTCTTGGGAATTTCAGTTAACTCTCGTTCGTTTTCCCATGGAATTAAAACAGTTTTAATTCCTCCTCTCAATGCAGCTAATAATTTTTCTTTTAATCCTCCTATTGGCAAGACTTCACCTCGTAGCGTTATTTCACCAGTCATTGCAACACTGGAACGAACGGGTATTCCTGAAAGAGCAGATACCAACGCTGTGCACATCGCTACGCCTGCACTAGGTCCATCTTTAGGTGTCGCCCCTTCAGGCACATGGATATGAAAATCATTTTCTCGATAGAATTTGGCTTTTATCCCTAGAATTTCACTCCTGCTCCTGACCACTGTCATTGCTGCTTCTATAGATTCTTGCATTACCTCGCCCAGTTTACCTGTGCGTGTAGCTTTTCCTTTACCCGGCACGATTGCAGCTTCAATTGTCAACAATTCGCCTCCGACTTCTGTCCACGCAAGTCCTGTTACCTGACCTACTCTGTCTTCTTCTTCGGCCCGACCAAATCTAAAACGTTTTACACCAAGTAGTTTTTCCAGTTGTTTTGGTGTTATCGAACGTTTCTTTGTATCAGATTTCTTTATTAACTGCTTTACTACCTTACGGCAAATATTCGCAATCTCTCGTTCCAGATTACGGACGCCTGCCTCGCGTGAGTAATAGCGAACGATGTCTCTAATAGTACCTTCGCTAATTGTTAATTCTTTATCATTTAGTCCATTCGCCTTTATCTGTTTAGGTATTAGATATTCCTTGGCGATATTTATCTTTTCATCTTCTGTATAGCCAGAAAGACGAATGACTTCCATTCTGTCCAACAATGCAGGAGGAATATTCATGCTATTTGATGTTGTAACAAACATTACTTCAGAAAGGTCATAATCAACTTCCAGGTAATGATCGTTAAATGAATTGTTTTGTTCAGGATCCAGAACTTCTAATAATGCCGATGCCGGGTCGCCACGAAAATCCATCGCCATCTTATCTACTTCATCTAGAAGAATCAGTGGGTTTTTAGTTCCTGCCTTGAAGATACTTTGGATAATCTTACCTGGCATAGAACCTATATAAGTTCGACGATGCCCTCTAATTTCAGCCTCATCACGTACTCCACCCAAGGACATGCGAATAAATTTTCGATTAGTAGCCCTTGCAAGGGATTTACCCAGTGACGTCTTCCCTACACCTGGAGGTCCAACCAAACATATAATCGGGCCTTTTAATTTTTTGACTCGCTCCTGGACGGCTAGATATTCCAGTATCCTATCCTTGACTTTTTCCAGTCCATAGTGGTCTTCATCCAGGATTTTTTCTGCCTTATTAATATCCCTGAAAATTTTGCTTTTCTTTTTCCATGGGACACTGACCAACCAATCTAAATAGTTTCTTACCACTGTTGCTTCTGCAGACATTGGCGACATCATCTTTAATTTGTTTAACTCAGATGAAGCTTTTATCCTGGTATCTTTAGGCATCCCCGATTTTTCAATTTTCTGAGTAAGATCATCGATTTCATTTGGAACGTCTTCCATTTCACCCAATTCTTTCTGGATGGCTTTCATTTGCTCATTCAGATAGTACTCTCGCTGACTTTTTTCCATCTGGGATTTAACCCTGCCACGAATACGTTTTTCTACTTGCAACAAGTCTATCTCTGACTCCATTAACTTGATTATATGTTCCAGTCGTTTGGAGACATCAATCAATTCAAGAATTTTCTGTTTTTCGTCTAGTCGTATCGCCATATGTGCGGCAAT
>CAUZRI010000026.1:0-11077 GCA_963582285.1 Gammaproteobacteria bacterium
CAGACATTCTTACACTTAATACACCCACTAAACTTTCAACTGCAATAGAACGCATATCTCGTTGACTAGCCTCCCCACAAAGAGTGACATCAAGTTGGGTAATAGGCTCATCCACCATATTACCTAGTAGCCTTCCCAATCGATTGGATAGCACCATATATGGTTGAAGTTTAACCAGTTCATCAGAAGAAACAGGAGGCAGATTTAATGCATTAATTGGCTCACCCAATTTAAGGTAAATTACTATTTGACTTGCGAGTTCAGAACCCGCAGCAGTTTGTGCCTCATCAGTAGAGGCACCGAGATGAGGAGTAAAAACAGTATTTTCCAACTCTAACAATGGAGAATCTAATGGCGGTTCATGCTCAAATACATCAAGTGCAGCTCCAGCAATATTTCCTGATTTTAATGCTTCGTATAATGCCTTTTCATCTATCAGTCCACCACGGGCTACATTTATAATTCGTGTACTGGATTTCATCAATTTTATTCTTTCAGCACTAATGATTCCCCGAGTTTTGTCATTCACTGGGCAGTGAAGAGTTATATAGTCAGAGTTTTTAACCAGACCATCCACATCTGATGGGATAACACCTTCTTTTTCAAATGCTTCCGCTGTTACAAAAGGATCATATGCTATAACTTTCATTTTAAAAGCCTTGGCACGTGTAGCCACAATACGTCCAATATTTCCATAACCAACAATCCCCAGCGTTTTGTTGGCGAGTTCTGCCCCCATAAATTTGGAACGCTCCCACTTACCGGTTCTTACCGAATTGTCTGCTGCAGGCAGGCTTCTACTTAGTGAAAGTATATGAGCAAATGTTAACTCAGCTGTGGTAGTTGCATTTGCATCAGGTGTATTCATTACGACGATGCCTTTTTCAGTTGCCTTACCTACATCAATATTATCAACACCGATGCCAGCCCTTCCAATTACCTTGAGTTGGTCTGCTGCGTCGATAACCTTTTCAGTTATTTTAACTGCACTGCGAACAAGGACAGCATCATATCCAGGAATCTTGGCGCACAGACCTGCTTCATCCAAACCATGTTCTATATCTACAACAAAGTCCGGTTGACTTTGAAGATAATCAACACCTGCTTTAGAAATTTTATCTGCTATCAGTATTCTTTTTTTCATTGTTAAACCTATCAGCAATTAATAATAAATATTTGAAAAAAATATCGCCACAGCTTACGTTGGCAATAAAAGGTAATTTTATTAACTCTTGTCATCCATGTATGCCCTGTGGCGGTTCATATGACAAAATTATCTGCCATATTCTGTGTATTGTAATTTAAGTCAGATTAGGTGAAAACCTGATCCCGAGTAACAAGACTGTTTACTATATACTTAAGATGTTATCTACCTCTAAAGCAATTTTTTGTGCAATAGACTTTACCTGCATACCGTCTATGCCTTCTACCATTACCCTAATAAGAGGTTCTGTCCCTGATTGTCTTAATAATACCCTTCCATCACTACCTAATTCTTTCTCGGCATCACAAATGAGACCATCAATAGATGGATTTCTCAATATATCCTGATTTGATGTCATTTTGATGTTGATAAGTGTTTGCGGATACTTTTCCATCCCTGATTTAGATTCATGCAATGTCTTCCCAGTTTTTATCATAGCCTCCAGTATCTGAAGAGCAGAAATGATACCATCTCCAGTAGTTGATTTATTAAGATTAATTATATGACCAGAGGACTCTCCTCCTAAAACCAGTGCATGTTTACGCATTAAGTCCATTACATTTCTGTCACCAACCATAGCGCGATGAAATCCCAGATTCATTTCTCCGACAGCTCGTTCTAATCCTAAATTACTCATCAACGTCCCAACAACTGCGCCATTTATAGATTCTCTATTCGCCTTAGCAATGATATAAAGAATTTCATCTCCATCAACCACTTCGCCTTTATTATCAATAAGAATCAAACGATCGCCATCGCCATCCAGGGCAATGCCTAAATCTGCATTTTTCTCTATCACCTTATCTTGTAAAAGTCTGGTATTGGTTGCACCACAACCTTCATTAATATTTCGACCATCTGGTGTTGCACCAATGACATCTATTTTGGCACCCATTTCCTCAAATACGCCAGGCGCGATATGGTATGTCGCCCCATTTGCACAATCTAGTACTATATGTAAATTGTTCAAACTTAAACTACTATCGAATTTACTTTTACAAAACTCAATATAACGACGTGGTGCATCCGTAATACGTCTGGCCTTCCCGAGTTTTCCGGACTCGATTATTTTTAATGGTTTATCCAGTTCTACTTCAATTTCAGATTCAATTTCATCATCAAGCTTGTAACCTTCACTGGAAAAAAACTTAAAGCCATTATCATAATAAGGATTATGTGATGCGCTGATCACTATTCCAGCCTGAGCTCGCGTGTTTTTTGTAAGAAAGGCAATGCCTGGAGTTGGCATTGGACCAAGTAACCGTATATCTACACCAGCAGCAGAGAGGCCAGACTCAAGCGCAGATTCAAACATATAACCAGATAAGCGTGTGTCTTTACCAATTAAAACGGGACCGTTTCCATTTCTAGCAAGAACCTGTCCAGCAGCCCAACCCAGTTTCATTACGAACTCGGGATTAATTGGGTGAACGCCTACCTTGCCTCGAATGCCGTCAGTACCGAAATATTTTCTCACCGGCGGTGCTCAATCAATATTTGAAAATTAATTGATATAACTCTGGAATTTCACTTGCATAGGGTCATGCTGGATTTGCAGGATCAACTATCGATGAATCATCATCTTCATCGTCAGTTGATTTTTTGACGGCAGACTTCTTCTTTTTTTTCTTTTTGGTTTTTTTGCCCAATGTACCTGTAGTACTTTCATCATCATCATCCCAATCCGATGGTGGTCGCGGGGTTCGTCCTTCCATAATGTCCCCGATTTGATGAGTATCCAGTGTTTCATATTTTATAAGTGCTTCTGCCATCAAATGTAGCTTATCAATATTCTTTTTCAGAATGTCCTCAGCTTTCTTATAATTTTTGTCAATTAATTCTTTGATTTCAGCATCGATTAATCTCGCGGTTTCATCAGAGATCTCTTTATGTTTCGTGACAGAATGACCCAGAAAAACCTCGCCATCTTCCTCACTGTATGTCATTGGACCTAGTTTTTCTGACAGTCCCCACTTTGTGACCATATTACGTGCTATCGCGGTTGATCGTTGAATATCGTTCGACGCACCGGTTGTGACTGAATCTGCACCAAAGATTAATTCCTCTGCAATCCGACCACCGAATAAGCTGCATAATTGACTTTCAAGAAATTGTTTGCTGTAACTTAATCTATCAGCTTCAGGTAAGAACATTGTCACACCTAGCGCCCGTCCTCGAGGAATTATTGAAACCTTGTATACAGGATCATGACCGGGCATTAATCGCCCGACAATTGTATGGCCTGCTTCATGGAATGCAGTTAATTTCTTTTCATCATCGCTCATTACCATAGAACGACGTTCTGCCCCCATCATTACCTTATCCTTGGCCCGTTCAAAATCATCCATATCTACAAGTTTCTTGTTACCTCTGGCAGCAAATAGTGCGGCTTCATTCACCAGATTAGCAAGATCTGCCCCTGAAAAACCAGGCGTTCCGCGGGCAATGACAGTTGCATCAACTTTCGTTCCTAACGGCACCTTACGCATATGTACTTTCAGTATTTGATCCCTGCCACGTATGTCAGGCAATGGGACGACGACTTGTCTGTCGAAACGGCCGGGACGCAAAAGAGCTGGATCTAACACATCGGGACGATTGGTTGCAGCTATAACAATTACACCTTCAGTCCCTTCAAATCCGTCCATTTCGACCAGCAATTGATTCAGCGTCTGCTCCCGCTCATCATGTCCACCACCCAGACCAGCACCACGATGTCGACCTACAGCATCGATCTCATCTATAAAAATAATACAAGGAGCATGCTTTTTTGCCTGCTCAAACATGTCACGCACCCTGGATGCACCGACACCGACAAACATTTCAACAAAATCAGATCCGGAGATTGTAAAAAACGGTACCTTAGCCTCTCCAGCTATGGCTTTTGCAAGCAATGTCTTTCCTGTTCCGGGTGAACCCACCATAAGCACGCCAGACGGTATCTTGCCACCAAGTTTTTGAAATTTTGTAGGATCACGCAGGAATTCTACCAGCTCAGCGACTTCTTCCTTCGCCTCTTCTACGCCGGCCACATCATTAAAGCTAACTTTGACCTGGTCTTCGCCAAGCATACGCGCCTTACTTTTGCCAAATGACATTGCACCACGGCCACCACCACCGCCCTGCATTTGGCGCATAAAATAAATCCATATACCAAGCAAAAGCAAAATGGGAAACCAGGAAATTAATGCCTGTGCCCAAAATGAATTTCTAGGGGCAGCACCTAGTATCTCTACATTATTTTCTAATAAAGTACCTATTAATGCATCGTTGTTTGTCTCAGGGCTATAACTGGTAAATGGAGTACTGTCGGCCAGTTTGCCAGTAATGGTATAACCTTCAATTGTGACTGTCTCAACACGTCCAGTTTTTATATTGGAAATAAATTGTGAATACGGGACATTACTGTTTGCAGTGGGTGCGCCGAAATTGCGGAAAACCATCATTAATACCAGTGCAATGATAATCCACAATACTAAATTTTTAGCGAAATCGTTCAATTTAATGCCTCTTATTCAGTCTAATAATGACAACGCAATTTTATGAAAGGTTGAATTAAATAAATCATAACCATTTAATAATAAACATTTTTTAATAATTATTTATATTAATATTATCGGCAAATTATATCTTAAATCCACGTGCCAAGATATAAAACTCTCGTGAACTTTCTCGTGATGCATCAGGTTTTCGTACCATAACCTTTTGAAATTTAGCATTTAATTCCTTTCTGTAGCCATCAGTACCCTGACCTTGAAATAATTTAATCAATAAACTGCCTTTTGCAAAAAGTGCCTGGCAGGCAAATTCCAGGACCAAATCTGCTAGATGCATGCTTCGAGCCTGATCCGTATCCCTTACACCTGATAAGTTGGGGGCTAAATCTGAAATAACAAGGTCAACTTGCCGTGTTCCCGTTATCGCCAGACATCTTTCAAATACTGATGGATCCGAGAAATCACCTTGTATAAAGTCAACATTACTTACAGCAGGCATATCAAGAATATCAACCGCAATAATTTTACCATCGGGCTGAATTTTTTCTGATACATACTGTGACCAACTCCCGGGGGCGGCACCTAAATCAACGATAGTTTGACCTGACCTGAATAAACGATCTTTTTTATCGATAGCTTGTAATTTGTACACAGCACGAGAACGGTAACCATTATTTTGCGCCTGTTGTACAAAGGGGTCTTTATCTTGTCTTTCTATCCAGGATTTATTTCGTTTCATTGACTAGCGGCTAGTCGTATTTAAATTAGATGTAACTGATTTCCAATATTTCATATTCTATAATCCCGCTTGGGGCATGAACATCAACACAATCATTTAATTCTTTGCCAATCAAAGCTTTTGCAATAGGAGAGGTAATGGATATTAGTCCAAGATTAATATCGGCTTCTTCTTCACCAACTATTTGATAGGTTACTTCAGTTTCATTGTCAAAATTTTTCAACCTGACTGTAGCGCCAAATACAACCTTATCACCCGCATCTAATGTCATCACATCTATTATCTGTGCAGTAGATAGCACAGACTCAAGTGCCGCAATGCGACCTTCTGTGAAACCCTGTTGTTCCTTTGCCGCATGATATTCTGCATTCTCGCTCAAATCGCCATGACTTCTTGCCTCAGCAATCGCCTCAATAATCTTTGGACGATCAACAGACTTAAGCTTTCTCAATGTTTCACGCAATCGTTCTGCGCCTTTTAATGTTAATGGAGTACTCATTGCTTGGATCCTTTATGTAATTCCTGAAGACAATTTACCTTACTAACATCCAGACACTTCAAAGCCTGAATAGTTGCGGATGCACCCGCGATTGTTGTTGTATAGAATACCTTATGCTGCAGGGCCGTACGACGTATTGAGTATGAATCTGCAACAGCTTTTTTTCCCTCTGTTGTATTAACAATGAGGTCAATTTCATCGTTTTTCAACATATCTACAATATGCGGCTGTCCTTCTCTAACTTTATTTACACCTAAGCATTCTACCCCGATATCTTTGATAGCAAGTGCCGTACCATGGGTTGCAGAAATCCTAAAACCAAGGGCATTCAACTCCCTGGCAATTACTGTTGCCTCTTCTTTATCAGCATCTCTAACACTGATAAATGCAAGACCACTTTTAGGAATTAATTCACCTGCACCTAATTGTGCTTTTGCATACGCTTCACCAAAATCTTGCCCCACACCCATTACTTCACCCGTTGACTTCATTTCTGGACCCAGCAATGGATCAACCTCCGGAAATTTTATGAAGGGGAAGACCGCTTCTTTAACTGAAAAATATGATGGCGTTTTGACTTTAGATATCCCCTGGGATTCCAGGGTCATACCTACCATACATTTGGCCGCAATTCGGGCTAACGGGACATTTGTTGCCTTGGATACAAACGGTACGGTTCTAGATGCCCTTGGATTTACCTCTAATACAAATATTTGACCTTTCTGTATGGCAAACTGGGCATTCATTAACCCCTTAACCTCTAATCCTGTTGCCATAATTTTCATTTGGCGTTCAATTTCAAGTTGAATTTCATTACCTAGACTATAGGGAGGAAGAGAACATGCAGAGTCACCAGAATGGATGCCGGCCTGTTCAATATGTTCCATGATTCCGCCAATAATTACATTAGTACCATCTGATATGGCGTCGACATCCACTTCAATTGCATCGTTAAGAAATTTATCAAGTAGCACTGGTGAATCGTTCGATACTGATACCGCCACCTTCATATAGTTTTGTAAATCTTCTTCAGAATAGACGATTTCCATCGCCCGGCCACCCAAGACATAAGAGGGTCTAACTACCAGGGGGTAACCGATTTCCTCGGCCAATAAAATTGCCTGTGCAGTAGTTCGTGCAGTCCGATTAGGGGGTTGTTTTAATTCAAGCTTTTCCAATAGTTTTTGAAATCGTTCCCTATCTTCAGCCAGGTCAATACAATCCGGTGTGGTACCAATAATAGGGGCCCCCGCTGCATCCAGTGCTCGAGCTAATTTCAGAGGAGTTTGCCCTCCAAACTGGATAATTACACCTTCAGGTTTTTCAACACGGATGACTTCCAGAACATCTTCCAGGGTAAGCGGTTCAAAATAAAGTCTATCTGATGTGTCGTAATCTGTTGATACTGTCTCTGGATTACAATTAATCATAATTGATTCATAACCCGCTTCACGCATAGCAAGGGCTGCCTGCACGCAACAATAATCAAATTCGATCCCTTGTCCTATCCTATTTGGCCCACCTCCCAGAATCAGGATTTTATTTTGGTCTGTGGGGAGTGCTTCACATTCTTCTTCATAAGTTGAATACAGGTATGCGGTAGTAGATGAAAATTCTGCTGCACAAGAATCCACTCGCTTATATACCGGAACTATCTCATATTTATAACGTAATTTCCTGATTGTTTCTTCATTACTTTCCAATAAGAATGCCAACCTTGAATCGGAGAAACCTTTCTTTTTTAGATTGAGCAATTGATCTTTGGTTATCGATACGGCATTGCATTTTCTGATTTTTTCTTCTTCATCAATAATGTCTTTTATCTGCGCAAGAAACCACACGTCTATATGGGTTAAGGAATTTACTTCATCAATATTAAATCCATTTCTGAATGCATCGCCAACATATAGCAGACGATCAGATCGAGTACTGCTAATACCGTTTCTTATAGTTTCATGTGAATCTTCATCAGCAGAAAAAACTTGTTCCACCATGCCATCTATGCCGGTTTCCAAACCACGTAATGCCTTTTGCAGAGATTCCTGAAACGTTCTACCTATTGCCATTACTTCACCTACTGACTTCATCTGGGTAGTGATGCGATCATCCGCCTTAGAAAACTTTTCAAATGTGAACCGAGGTATCTTGGTAACGACATAATCTATGGTAGGTTCAAATGAAGCAGGTGTCTTGCCACCGGTAATTTCATTTTGTAATTCATCTAATGTATATCCCACGGCAAGCTTGGCTGCAACCTTGGCGATGGGAAAGCCGGTCGCCTTGGAAGCAAGAGCTGAGGAACGTGATACGCGCGGATTCATCTCAATTATGACGAGTTTTCCTGTATCAGGGTCTACTGCAAATTGTACATTTGACCCGCCAGTATCAACGCCAATTTTACGTAATACTGCAATCGATGCATTACGCATTATTTGATATTCTTTGTCTGTCAGTGTCTGCGCTGGTACTACAGTTATGGAATCGCCAGTATGCATTCCCATGGGGTCAAGATTTTCAATAGAGCATATAATTATGCAATTGTCTTTCCTGTCACGGACGACCTCCATTTCGAACTCTTTCCAGCCTATGACAGATTGCTCGACCAGGACTTCATTGGTTGGTGAAGCCTCAATACCACGCCCACAGATATCCAGAAATTCCTCTTTATTGTAGGCAATGCCACCACCGCTACCCCCCAGGGTAAAAGATGGCCTGATGATAATGGGAAATCCAATTTCATTTAATGCTGCTTTTGCCTCATCCATATCACGGGCAAGTACAGAATACGGCATATCAAGACCGATATCCTGCATAGCTTCTTTAAATTTTTCGCGGTCCTCTGCGGTATCGATTGCGTCCTTACTAGCACCAATCAATTCGACGGAATATTTATCGAGCACCCCCATGCGGGCAAGATCAAGAGCACAATTTAATCCGGTTTGACCGCCCATCGTTGGTAATATCGCATCCGGCCGTTCTTTTTCAATAATCTGTTCTACTGTCTGCCATGTTACCGGTTCAATATAGGTCGCATCTGCCATTTCGGGATCTGTCATAATCGTAGCAGGGTTAGAGTTTACCAAAATTATTCGGTAACCCTCTTGCCGTAATGCCTTACATGCCTGGGCACCGGAATAATCAAATTCACAGGCTTGACCAATAACGATCGGTCCAGCGCCAATAATTAATATACTTTTTATATCTGTTCTTTTAGGCATGGGTAAACTTGATTATTCCGCAGTTTTGTTTTGCATTAGTTCGATAAAATGATCAAATAAATATTGAATATCATGAGGGCCTGGACTTGCTTCTGGATGTCCCTGAAAACCAAATGCAGGAAACTTCTGGTGATGAATTCCTTGTAATGACCCATCAAATAATGAGCGATGTGTAGCAGTTAATTCCTTCGGTAAAGTAGCTTCATCGACGGAAAATCCATGATTCTGACTTGTAATTAATACCCTCTTATCGTTCAGATCTTGCACAGGATGATTGGCACCATGATGGCCAAATTTCATCTTTTCCGTTTTTGCACCTGATGCAAGAGCTAACAATTGGTATCCTAAACAGATACCAAAAATTGGTGTGCCTGTACTCAGAATTTTTTGGATTGACTCGATAGCGTAGTCGCATGGTTCTGGATCACCAGGCCCATTTGATAAAAATACACCATCTGGTTTCAGGGTCATTATTTCATCGGCATTTGTAGTAGCCGGCACGACAGTAATTTGACACCCTTTCTCAATCAAAATTCTAAGAATGTTTCTTTTAACACCAAAATCATAAGCAACAACCCTTAATTTCTGCGCCCCAGTTTTACTATTTTTATTTAACTTGGTCTCAAGCGACCATGTTCCTTCAGACCATTCATAATGTTTGTTAGTTGTAACGTCCTTTGCCAGATCTGCTCCCATTAAACCTGGAAATTCCCTTGCTACTTTAATTGCTTTATCAGCATCAAGATTTTCCCCAGATACAATACAGCCATTTTGTGCGCCCTTGTCTCGCAATATCCTGGTCAATCTTCGAGTATCGATATCTGCAATCGCAACAATATTTTCTTCAACTAAAAAATTGTTTAGGGTTTTCTCTGACCGCCAATTACTCGTCAGGAAGGGTAATTGCTTGATGATGAGTCCTCTGGCAAATACTTTGTCAGACTCATAGTCTTCTAGGTTCACGCCAACATTTCCTATGTGTGGATATGTCATAGTGACTATTTGTTGATAGTATGATGGATCAGTAAGGATCTCCTGATAACCGGTCATGGACGTGTTAAATACAACTTCACCGGATACTTCACCGTTTGTACCAATTGATTGGCCGTAAAACAGGCTGCCATCTTCCAGCGCCAATAAGGCGGTATGACTCACATTTATCTCCAGGTATCTTTGAATAAAAGGCTGTAGCAGTGAATGGTATAACAATATAAATATTCACGCTTTGACACACATACAAAACGGGAGTTATCTCTCGATTAACTCCCGTTCGATAAGATCATGTAAAATTGTACGTAGTATAACCAATTCATGTCTACGCAGAAACTTATAATAATGCAAAAGATGAAACCTCGATCATATAGTTTATGTGTAATTGATGACATCCCAGTGGATGAAGCCAGAGGTTTTGTCATTTATCACAATGAATTACCCATTCAGCTGTTTATTGTCAGAAAGGAAAATAGTATCTACGCCTACGAAAACCGCTGTCCGCATGTGGGTACCAGTCTGGACTGGCAACCAAATCAATTTCTGGATTCATCCAACAGTTTGATTCAATGTTCAACTCATGGCGCACTATTTCGTATAGAAGATGGATTATGCATACAAGGACCTTGTGTAAACCAGTATTTGACTGGAATTAGGGTAGAAATTAAAGATAAAGATATTATTGTTTTCTATCCGAGAACAATCAAAAACTCATCAAATAATTAAAAAATTCAGGTTGATAAGTTTCAACTATTTGACGAGTCTCTTAAGGATGGAAATACTTGGCTAAAAATACCTGTTATATAGACTGTTTAGCATTAAAGATCCCTATCTAACTAATTGCTATTTATAAAGATTTGCTGTCTCATAAAGAAAAATTTAAGACTCTTTAATGCGTTTGTCCAGGTTATTCTAGTACAAAGGATTCAA
>CAUZRI010000027.1:0-10914 GCA_963582285.1 Gammaproteobacteria bacterium
TGTTTTATCGATAAATTTCCGGCTTGTATAAAAGTGTGGAGAAAAGCGGATCCCACCACCACGATAGGCACAAATTACGCCTTGTTTTAGCAGGTTTTGATAGATTAACCCATGATTTTTGCCGTCAAATCTGAAGCTGACTATTCCCGCACGGGCCTTGGTGTATTGTGGTGTTAATAATTCTATCCCCTCCAGCGTCATCAATTGCTCCATGAGATAGCCGGTAATAGCCATAAGGTCATTTTCAATCTTGTCCATTCCCAGTTCATCAAATAATGAAATACTGGCGGATAAGGCATGAATCCCCAGCATATTATTGCTACCACACTCAAAGCGCTTAGCATTATTGGCCGGTTTCCAGGTCTTAAGATCATAATTTCCAGCGCTTTCCACCATATGCCAACCGTGTTGATGTAAGGTGAGTTGGTCTCTTGCCTTGGGTCGTGCATAAAAAAGGGCTACCCCTTCTGGGCCCAGCATCCATTTATGTCCGTCTGCCATGACAAAATCAGCATGGATGGCCTGAACATCCAGATGTGTTGCTCCAATACTCTGAATCGCATCCACACAGAATAAAATACCGTTAGACTTACAAAACTCTCCCAATCTGCCTAGATCCAGCTTAAGACCACTGGCGTATTGGACAGAGCTTATGGTCAATAACCTTGTTTTATTGTCACAGGCCTGGATTAATGCCGCTTCTGGGTCATCACCCTTAAGATTAATTTGCCGAAATTCCACCCCATGCACCCCCTGAGCCTCCCAGGGAATACGGTTAGAGGGGAATTCCTCATCTGAACTGACAATGTTATCCCCCGATTGCCAGGCGATCCCACTGGCGACTATGGAGAGACCCTCTGAAGTATTCTTTAATAGCGCAATGTCATCTACCGACGGTGCGTTAATTAGTCTTTGTAGCTGCCCACGAAGTTGGTCTTCTTTTTTGACCCAGTTGGGATACCTGCTTGCACCGTAATGGATATTTTCCTGGGCAAATTCTTTGACCGCCTGGGCGGTTCGGGCTGGCCAGGGGGCCACTGCGGCATGGTTGAGATAGATAATCCCTTCCTGATGTGGAAATTCTTCTGCTAATAAGGTCTCATCTATCATTATTTTTTCCTGCTATTGTGTCGCATAATAATACCTCATATGCTCTTGCAAACAGACCATGGTCTTTTCAATGTGGAAAAGTGATCATTCCGCGGTACTTAAATCTCAAATAATGAATTTTTTATCTAAAAATGTATAAAGCCATCAAATCGGTAAATGAGTTGGATCTTGATATCGGATCAGTGAGATACCGTTTGCACTGTTGGGGAGACCCTTCAGGTATTCCCGTGTTTCTACTCCATGGCTGGGCGGATGTGGGCATGAGTTTCCAGTTTGTGGTCGATGAAATGGCAGACGATTGGTATTTAATCGCCCCGGACTGGCGTGGGTTTGGTGATAGCCAATGGCAACCGGGTGGTTATTGGTTCCCCGATTATCTGGCCGATCTTGAGGCGATAATTGATTCCTTTTGTCCTTCATCACCCGTGAGATTAGTGGGGCATAGTATGGGGGGTAATGTGGCCTGGATGTATGCGGGCATTCGACCGGAACGTGTGTCTCACGCTGTGAGCCTGGATGTCTATGGACTCACTGACAGTTCGCCAGAGATGGCCCCATCGCACTATAAAAGATGGCTGGATCAACTAAAACAAAAGCAGATGTTTTCTAACTATGCAGATATTGATGGTGTGACAGAACGCCTACTCAAGCTAGCCCCACGTTTAGGCGCAGACAGGGCCAGGTTTTTAGCCGATAACTGGTGTGACAAAAACGAGCAAGGACACTATAGTTTAAAACATGACCCGGCCCATAAGCGTGTCAATTCTGTTTTATATAGACGGCAGGAGGCCGTGAGTTGCTGGAGAGAAATAACAGCAAAGGTATTGTTGGTGCTTGCAAAAGAATCATCATTTTATTCGCGCTATCAATCAGAAGGATTCCAGACAGAATTAAACGAAAACATTCTAAATTTGCAAGAGGCCTTTATCGACTCATCAGGGCATATGGTACATCTGGAACAACCAGCATCTCTGGCATCGGTTCTGGGAAAATTCCTGATATCTTAAGCTTGTGAAGCACAACTATTTCGGTTGGCTACCACTGATGACGAACTTACGTATAATGCCAGTCACAATAAACAGAAGTTTTCGTTATGACTGATACTTTTTATCAAAAATTATTTGATTTCCCTGAGGGAAAAACAGGTTTCTATGGTGAGTTTGGAGGGGCTTATATCCCTGAAATCCTCCACGAAACCGTCGCTGAGCTTTGTGACGCCTTTGAAAAGGCACGGCTGGATCCAGAATTTTGGCAATCATATTCTGATTTGATGTCGTCTTATTCATGCAGACCCACCCCCATTACCTATTGCGAAAACCTCACACGACTCTGGGGTGGCGCGCAGATCTATATTAAGCGTGAAGATCTGAATCATACCGGTGCCCATAAGGCGAATAATGTCATGGGGCAAGGATTGCTGATGAAAAGGATGGGCAAAAAGCGCGTCATTGCCGAGACCGGTGCGGGACAACACGGGGTGGCCACGGCCACTATGGCGGCAAAAATGGGTTTTGATTGCACCATCTATATGGGAGAAGAAGACGTCGCCAGGCAACGACCTAATGTATTCTGGATGGAACAATTGGGGGCAAAGGTTGTGGCGGTTACTGACGGTTCGCGCACATTGAAAGATGCGATTAACGCCGCCATGCGTGATTGGACAGCTTCCATGACCGATACCCATTATGTATTGGGAACGGTCTGTGGCCCACATCCTTTCCCGCAAATGGTGACGTATTTCCAATCGATAATAGGCAAGGAATCTCGAGAGCAAATGCTGAGTATGACCGGCAGTCTACCTGATCAAGTTATTGCCTGTGTCGGAGGTGGTTCCAATGCCAGTGGTATTTTTAGTGGCTTCCTCGACGATGAAGGTGTCGAATTAGTTGCGGTGGAAGCCGGAGGAGAAGGCGTAGGCAATGGCCTGCATGCCGCCCGTATCGCCAGTGGAGAAGGGCAGATAGGCGTAGCCCAGGGATACAAGACCTATTTTCTCCAGGACAATGAAGGGCAAATGAAAAACACCCATTCAGTCTCCGCCGGGCTGGATTATGTGGGGGTGGGTCCCATCCTGGCTTATTTGCATACCCTGGGTAAGGTTCGATTTGAATCCACTACCGATAAAGAAGTTATTGATGCCTTTAAGCAAATGGTCGTCAATGAAGGCGTGATCCCGGCATTAGAGAGTTCACATGCCATCGCCCAGGCAAAAAAGGAAGCCTCAACCGCTGGTACCGATAAGTCCATACTCATCAGTCTATCTGGCCGGGGGGATAAGGACATCTTTACCATTGCCGATGCCTTGGGTGATGAAAAGTGGAAACAATTTATACGAAACAAAGCAGATGAACTTTAATATAAATCATCAGACTAGATGTCAGTGCGTATGCCTGAAGGACCGAAGGTGTTAGAGAACTACATCAAAAAACGGCTTGAAAAAAAATCGCTGTTACTCATGACCCATGCCGTCGTGGGTTATCCCTCCCTGGAAGAAAACTGGGACATGCTGGTGGCTATGCAGCAAGCCGGAATCGATCTTGTAGAGTTGCAACTTCCCTTTAGTGAACCCATCGCTGATGGCTCCACCTTTATCAAAGCCAACCAATCGGCGCTGGAACATGATATTCACTGGGATGAATACTTTGAATTTTTCAAAAAGGCGACAGACGAGTTCGATTTCCCTATTTTGTTTATGGGCTATTACAACAGCGTATTTTGCATGGGGCATGAGGCATTTTGTCATCGATTAAAATCCTCAGGTGGCAGTGGCTTTATCGTTGCTGATCTCCCCGTTGAAGAATCAACAGAACTGGATGAAAAAGGTAAGGCCCAAGACCTGGGCCATATTCAGATCATGACCCCGATAAATTCTGACACACGAATGAAACAAATCGCCGACTGCGCCAGCGGGTTCCTCTATTGCGTCGCCAGAAAAGGCGTAACAGGAAAGGAGACGGATTTTGACAATGACCTATCCAACTATATGCAACGCTGCAGGGCAGTCACGAAACTCCCCCTGGCCCTGGGTTTTGGCATCAAGACCGCAGAGCAGGTCAGTGCATTGAAAGGCATAGCGGACATCGCCATTATCGGTACAGCTTGCCTTGAGGTGTGGGAACAACAGGGTAAGGAGAATTACCAAAAGTTTCTGGATGGATTGGTTAAAAGCTGTATATAGTCAAAGTAAGAAAGACTACAATAAAACCAATACGTGGTTGAAGTTAATTCACTCCGGCCAATTTTATTTTGTTTATTTTCCTAGATGATTTTTATTAACTATAAATACCAAGTATTATCTTAGGAATGACAGCAGCAAAAATAGCCGAATCCCAACTGCAGCGGCATGGGAATAATTGGCGATGGTAAGTTTCACGTATAGGAAAAATAGGGACAGACCACGGTTTACAACTAAAATATTTACAGCTTTCGTAAGTAATTAATCCAGATTGCTTTCCTGATTTGGCTTTCTCTTTTTAATCATCAATACAATCATTGTCAGTCCCAATATTCCCGCTAATAGCAGAGTCCATAGAGGAAATGACTGCGTGGGTTCTTCAATTGGTTGAGAAGCAATCACCGGTTCAGCTGGTGCTGATGTGATATCCGTTGCGGGAGTATGATCCTGTTGTGTGGTCTCATTGGGATCCACAGCCACCATAAAGCCGGTTTCAGGATCAAAGCGCGAGTATGCCGTTGGGTTCATGTCTTCATCGCCGGCATAAACCCCGGAACTGATTCCTGTTAGAAGTATAGAGAGTAATACGGTTTTATATATAAGCGATATAAATTTAGTCTTCATCAATCTATTCATGTTTAGTAAAGAATGGTTGAACCGGGCCCAATGGGCCCGGTTGATGTATCCAGGTGTTTAACAAGTCTTTTAATTAAACCAATCCTTCATGTGCTCAGGTGCAGGAGGAGGACCCTTGAATACAAAACGGGTTTCCAGTGGATTGGAAGGCCAGGTGGCCGGTCCAATGGCATTCGTGTTGAGTTCACTGGCCAAAGATGGCAGGAGACTCAGCGTCTTTCCACCCACAACTGTCATGAGTACCTTGGTTTGTGGGATATCATCGATGGGTAGAGTAAGCAGATCGCGATCTAACACAACGAAATCCGCCATCTTGCCTTTTTCCAGTGAACCCACCATATTTTCACGCATCATGTAGTAGGCGCCCCAGGTTGTAAGGGCCTTTAGCTGTGTGATTAGGTCGGTGCCTTCTTCTGGTGCCAGAGTACGGTCTATACCGGCATTGTAACGCGTCATGCCTACCCAGATGTTATAAAACAGGTAATGAGGCAAGGGACGGTCAATCTCCTGGCTATTCATGATACCGGCTTCGGTAACACTTTTTCTGGGCACGGAATAATTGAGGTATTCCTCGCCGTAGTTATGTAATCGATAAGACGCATTATAAGCGGTACGGTTTTCCCAGATTACGGTGTTAATCATGCTTACTTGCATACCCAAACGCTTGATGCGCGGTATCTGCGCTGGACTGGGGGCACCAGAGGCATGGTCGAAACCATGTCGTTTTTTACGGATATCATCTAGCGTCAGACCTGCTATCGCACTTTGTTCTTCGATGATGTCCAGTAGGTGTTCAATATCCTGATCACCGCCGGAATGCATGGCGCCAACTCGACCACCACTTCGGACGATATCTTCCTTCACACGGCGACCATCATCTCCGGGTTCCAAAGAGCAGTCTTCCTGCTGTTTTACCGCTTCAGAAGCCGCCAGGGTTGTGCATGATCCGCCAGATCGCTCACCATGGGCACCAATGTTCCATAAATAATCCGATCCATTACCATTTAATGCAGAAA
This sequence comes from Gammaproteobacteria bacterium, assembly GCA_963582285.1. Classification (GTDB taxonomy): domain Bacteria; phylum Pseudomonadota; class Gammaproteobacteria; order Eutrophobiales; family Eutrophobiaceae; genus Eutrophobius. The sequence goes on from CAUZRI010000027.1 coordinate 5,938, forward strand.
TAAGCCTTAGTGTCTGGTAATGCAAGTCGGTACCGGTATAAGACCAGGCAAACCTGCCGGGCATACGGCCTTCTTCATCCAGTATATTTAGGGCCATCAAATTTCCCATGGTGTAAGGGGATGAACCATAAAGTGTTATCCCGTGGGCCGCCCAGATAGCCATCTCGGCTTCCAGTAAGTCTGCGTTCAGCTTTACCTTGTTGTATAACATGATATCCGGTTCCAACTGCCTGCCGGTGGGTCCACGATTGCCACGCCCTTCTAATCGCTGTTCAGGAAAGATGCGTATTGCTTCCTCCTCCGCACGGGTATTCACCAGACCACTAACCCAGCTGTTCTTAACCCGTACCGGATTATTCGGTGCAATGGCATCAAGTTCTTCCCTGGTTATCCGGGTGAGAAAGGTGGTAAATAGCTCGCCCATGTGTTCATAGTTAGAGCCCCAGTCAGAACTTAATAGTATCCATTGCCCGGGATCGGCGACGCTAACGGCCTCTCGCAAAACATTTTGCCAATTTGCCAACTGTGCATCAGCATCACCCTCGAGAAAACGGACCACCATGTGCTCGTTGCCTTCTGGAAATACATGCTTGAGGGCGGTGGGTTCTGCCCATGCCCAGTCAGTGGGGTGTTCATGGGTTAGGATAAAACCTGGCATAACGGTACGACCTTTTAGATCGATTTGCTGGGTGTTGGGCCCTACGATGGCACGCATTTGTTGCGTTGTGCCGATGGCTAAAATTTTATCATCACGCGTGGCCATGGCCTGATAAATATTGCCAGGATCAGAGGTAAAATCAGGATTATCCATGGTCACGATTTTTCCGTTATAGATAATCATGTCTGGATAGCCGAGAATCGAGCCTAAGGAGTTATCCTGTGCATGGCTGATAATTGGTACGAGTAGCAAGCCAAGTATTAATGCCCGCAGATTAATAGAAATCATTTATTTCCCCTCCATTATAAAAAAGTATTCAAAAAATGCATAAGTACTGATATTAAGCGTTATTTATTAAACTGACAAAATTATTATCAATATCACTCAAGTAATATGACTTAAACTGTAGATAAATATGAATTGGGATTATTTTGGTCTAATCAAGTTTTTCCTGGATACCAATGCAGATATCACTAAATTATAGCAATTAAACGATATTTCAATGTATTCCTAACTAAAAAATGGTCCTTTCATCTCATAAGTCCGACCATCACGACTATTCCCTGCCAGGCCTCTTTGTGAACTAAAATAAAGACGGTTTCCATCAGGATTGAATGCCGGACCGGTAATCTCAGAGCCTCGATGGCCTTGTATATTGATCAACTCGAATGGTTTACTATTTTGCCCAATAACCACTAATCGCATTTCTGCACCATCTTCAGCAATTAGTATTTCACCACCCGCAGATACGGTAACGTTGTCGACATCATCAATTCCAGTATTAAATGCATTTTGAGATTTTTTATCGTAAATAACATCGATAAGGTTTCTATTTGTATCCACTGCCCAAACCCTGTTATCGCCTTTTGTTGAAAATACACTATGCCATTGTGAAACCAACAGCCTTCGCCCCCGTTAAATTTTTCTGCATTGGTCACTTGTTTGCGGGTTGGCAGCTGTGCAGATCCATCGGGCTTAATACTCAGTTGAGGAACAGGGTAGGTTACAGTTGCCCAGGATATTGATCGGGATGAAAATGGGTTGTCTCCATTAACGATAGCAGCCTGAAGGCGCCCAGATTCCAATTGTGGGCGACCAGACTCAGGATAATGATCAGGTACAAACCGATATAGATTGCTGTCTGGTAGATCTTCGGTTAGATAAATATGCCCGTGGACTGGATCCACCGCAGCGGCTTCGTGTGTGAAAGCACCCATAGAGGGGGGGGCGTTGCTTGTTGTTTTCCCAGTGGGTCACATTCGTAGACCAGTCCAGTGGACGTTTCTTCACAGCTTAACCATGTGCCCCAGGGCGTAGGTCCACCGGCACAATTTGTTGATGTGTCTTTTGCGATGCTATAGCTATCTATAAGAACGCCTTGTGCAGTAAATCGTAGCGCACCCATACCACCACGGTTTCTATTGCGCTCTGAATTGGAAACGTAGATCCAACCACCATCGTTTGTCGGAAATGTTGCACCTCCATCAGGAACACTGTGCCACAAATAGGTAGAGTTAGGTTTCGCCGGTTGGCCTGTTCGTGCGATTTCCCGCACGCTAAATCACCTGGGAATTATTAGCGTTGTTGATGGGTCATTTTCAACTGTGGTCTTATGCAATGTTCCGGCAAGGTTTGGAATATTACTAACAGGAATTTTTTGATTAGATAATTGATGAGAATTTCCAAATACCGTTCCGCCCCAAAGGCCGGATTCTGCCGCGAGTATCCCGGATGCTATTACACTCTTTTGTAAAATACGGCGACGCTCAGCACTAAAATGGAGGGTTAATTTTTTATTTATCATTTGATAAACTCCTCAGGGAGCAGGGCATCGATAACTCTCCCATATTTTACTTATTTATTCGGCTTGATCTTATCTTTCCACATCTGGGCAGAATGTTTAATTTGGTTAATGTCTAATGTTGTTAGCTTTCTATTTTGCAATAGTTGTTTGCCGGCTACCCAGACATCGGAGACCTGACTACGATCAGCGGCATATACAATTTGTGATATGGGATCATATACAGGTTGCGTTTCAACTGTATCTAGATCTATTGCGACGATATCCGCAGATTTTCCTGGGACTATAGATCCGCAAATTTCGCTAATATCCATGGCTCGAGCACCATTTATTGTTGCCATTTTTAATACAGTCATTGCCGATAATGCACAGGGGTCGTTTGTTATACCTTTTCCTATTAAAGCGGCGGATCGCATTTCTCCCAACATATTCAAATCATTATTGCTGGCAGACCCATCTGTACCGAGCGCTACATTTATACCAGCCAGTTGCAGTTGTTGCACAGGGCAAAATCCCGAAGCTAATTTTAAGTTAGATTCTGGACAGTGAATTATATTAATATTAAAACGCGTCACCAGTTCAATAGACTCGGCATTGAGTTGAGTCATATGGACTGCTTGCAGCCGTTGACTGAGCAGACCAAGATCATGAAGTCGTTGCAATGGGGTCACGCCGGATTGTTCAAGACTCTGACTAACTTCAAATTCCGTTTCATGTATATGCATGTGTATTGGGATATCAAGTTCTTCTGCGAGGATTGATATTTTTTTTATGGGTTGGTCCGAAACTGTATAAGGTGCATGGGGCGCGAAGCTGGTTTGAATGAGAGGATTATTTCTAAATTTATCATGCACCATTTCTCCCTTTTCAAAGTATTCCTGAGGACCATTGGCCCAGGCCGTGGGAAAATCTATTATAATTAAACCAACAGACGCCCTAATGCCAACATCTGATGCAACTTCTGCTGTAATGTCGGGAAAGAAGTACATATCATTAAAGCAGGTAGTGCCACTACGGATCATCTCTGCTATTGCAAGTCTGCTGCCATCTGCAACAAACTGAGGGTCTACCCATTTTGATTCTGCGGGCCAGATGTGATTATTAAGCCAGTCCATTAAAGGTAAATCGTCAGCTAAACCTTTAAACAATGACATGGCTGTATGAGTATGGGCGTTTATAAGTCCAGGAATTATAGCGTGGGTATCAAGATGCTGTGTATCAGCTGCTTCGTATTTGTGTTCTGCTTCCTTTCCTGGAATGAGGTCAATTATTTTTCCTTCATTTATAACCAATGCATAATTTTCATGAACTATGTTTTCTGGTTCCACAGGTATAATCCACTTGGCAAAAATCAATAAATCGACATTCACTCGCATCACCTTTATATTTCGGAAAACGTATTTAAAATAATCAATACTAGCTTTATATAGAATAACCGAATACAAAGGACACAACTATTTTTTATGAACAAGGCTCAAAAAAACAGCTCAGCGGACAATGTCAGGGCTATCAAATGGGAAGATAATTGTCTATTTTTGCTGGATCAACGACTGTTACCTGAACGGCAGGAGTATTTGAAGATTAATACTGTTGTAGCTGTCGCAGATGCTATCCGCGATATGGTTGTTAGGGGAGCGCCTGCCATCGGAATAACGGCTGCTTACGGATTTGTCTTGGCATTAACTGATGTGTTAAATCTCCGGTCAGATAATTGGCAACGGCAACTACAGCAACATGTCAATCTTCTCAATACTTCACGTCCTACTGCAGTTAATCTTGGTTGGGCGCTTAAACGAATGCAATCCAGGTTGAATGAGATGGCAGAACCGTCCATTTCGATGATGCTGGATGAAGCTCGGGCTATTCATGATGAAGATATCAGTGCTAATTTACTGATGGGAAAGTTTGGAAGTAAATATTTGCAAAATTGCAAAGGTGTATTAACACATTGTAATGCTGGTTCTCTGGCGACGGGTGGTTATGGTACGGCATTAGGTGTTATCAGAACTGCTTATTCAAAAAATAAATCACTTGATGTTTATGCTTCCGAAACCCGACCATGGTTACAAGGAAGCAGGTTAACTGCATGGGAGCTGGAACAGGATAATATACCCGTGACACTCATTGCAGATAGCGCTGCGGCGTATTTGATGAAAACATCCAGGGTAAATTGGGTTGTCACTGGTGCAGATAGAGTTGCCGCCAATGGAGATGTTGCCAACAAAATTGGCACCTATAGCCATGCAGTAAATGCACGTCAACATAAGATTGGCTTTATGGTTGTTGCACCAATATCAACCATTGATTTAACGACTTCTTCTGGAGATGAGGTTGAGATAGAAGAGAGAGGTGCCGAAGAATTAATTAGAATATCTGATAAGGATATCGCGCCTAAAAGTGCAAAAACTTTTAATCCAGTATTTGATATAACACCATCAAGCTTGATTACTGTTTTGGTAACAGAGCTTGGGGCAATAGAGTCTCCAAACGAATCAAAAATCAGGCAACTTTTACGTAG
>CAUZRI010000028.1:0-10760 GCA_963582285.1 Gammaproteobacteria bacterium
CTCATTCTACTGACCAGATTAAGATTAAATTCAGCCGTGACACCTGCTTCATCATTATATGCTGCATTGAGAATCGACTCATTTTTTTTAGTATCAACGCCAATTAATAACATACCCTCTTTACCGACTGCTTGACGAACCATGGCAAGAAAATCTCCTGCTTCATTTCGTTCAAAATTCCCAATACTTGATCCTGGAAAAAAAAATAATTTAGGACCTTCAGGTACAATGTCAGGTATTGGTAAGGAATGGGTAAAATCTACACAAGTTGCATGTATGGGTAACCATGGAAAATCATGTGCAAGATTAGATGCCGCCAGTTTTAAATGTTCAAAAGATATATCCATGGGAACATAAGCAGATGGTAGTAGTTCCTTGAGTAGTAAGCGAACTTTTGCGGCACTTCCTGCGCCTGGTTCTACCAGGACGCGACCAGAACCTGTCAACTCGGCTATTTCCTGAGCATTATCTATAAGCATGCGTTGTTCAATTATAGGAGGGTAATATTCTGGTTGTGCACAGATCAATTCAAATAGTTCAGATCCTCGTTGATTATAAAAGAACTTTGGTGCGATGACTTTTTTCTTACCCGACAATCCATTTACTACGGCATCATGTAGACTCAGTGCTCTGGGTTTATGGTCATGAAATGTCAATGTACTGTTCATTCAATATCCTCAGCAAGGCGTAAGCCGGTGAATGCCCAACGTTCTTCAGGGTAGAAAAAATTACGGTAACTTGCACGTGTATGACTTTTTGATGTTACGCAAGATCCCCCTCTAAGCACCATTTGATTAGCCATAAATTTACCATTGTATTCACCCATAGAGCCTTCTAGCGGTTTAAAGCCAGGATATGCAATGTATGGCGAAGCCGTCCAGGCCCAGAGGTCGCCAAACCACTGGCCTTGTTGATGTGCCGGTGTTGGATGGAGAAAATCATCTTCAATAAAATTACCAACTATTGATTGTCTTGCTAGTATCAATTCAAGTTCTGATTCCAATGGCAGACGTTTATTTGCCCAACGGGCATAGGCGTCTGCCTCGTAAAAACTAATATGACAAACTGGTTCTTCTGGATTTAAATCTTGTTGACCACCTAGCGTGAACTGCTGCCAGGTATTTTCTTTTTTCAACCAGTATAATGGATGTTGCCAGGCTTCAGCGTGAATCACGGCCCAACCATCTGATAGCCAAAGGGCCGGGTTTGCATAACCTCCATCATTTATAAACTCCAGGTATTCAGCATTCGTAATAAAACGGTCTGCTACGCGAAATGGCTTTACTAAAACGTTATGCCTGGGCGTTTCATTATCAAAGCAAAAGTTATCATCATCGTGTCCAATGTTATAAATACCACCATCGTGCTCCACCCAGTTAACAGGTCTTGCTTTAGCCTTAGATATTTCCAGGCCTTGACGATAGGAAGGTTTTAACGGATTAACAGAAAAATTATGTTTTACATCCATGAGCAATAACTCCTGATGTTGTTGCTCGTGATGTAATCCCAGCGTTACCAGAAATTTCAAGTCATCCCAGTTTGAATCTGATGAACTCTCAATCAATATTTTCATTTTTTGGTCAATATAATGACGATACTCGATTACCTCTACCACAGTGGGACGTGAAAGCAATCCACGGTGTGTACGTGAGTACATTCCACCATGGGTGTAGTAATAACTATTAAAGATATAATCAAAGTCAATATTAAAAGGTTTATATTCAGGATCAAACCGGGGTATCACAAAGGTCTCAAAAAACCAGGTGACGTGGGCGAGATGCCATTTCGGGGGGCTGGTTTGGGCAATAGACTGGATCTGATAGTCATCAATCGCCAACGGTTCGCATAGCTTTTCACTGAAACGTCGAACCTGTAGAAATTCTAAGCTCAGAATTTCTCGATCTGGATTGTTCTCAACTTTTATATCCATATTTCTTTTATATCAGATTGCTACTGGTGTATTCGATATATTGAACTATAAAGATTTAAATTTATTGATCAATCCCGCATTAATATATCTTGCAAGCTCAATAGTGCAGATATATAGCATTCACATGATTATTTTACTATGGTCACAGATAAAACAGACTCGTTACAATGATATTTATCCATAATGCTAGTTGATAAAAAATCTGTTATTTCTATGTAAAATATTGGAATTTATCGGTTTTTGAAGATAAACGAATATTGTTGCACACAATGCCTGTGCCATCTATGCTTGAGACACATATCAATCATTCCGGGGGGAATCAAGTAATGCTTTTCCTGGCTACAACATCACCTGTTTCCTTCATGCAGGCAATAATCCATTCTATCAGTTGGTGTCGTAAAATTTATGTAACATTCGTGTTCATAATATTACAATTTTTGTGCTTAAATAGTTTTGCGCAAAATAATAATATCCCCACTGATCTGGTTCATTATCCGGAATTTATCTTCCACAATGGTCAAGTCTTGACTGCAGATGCAGATACAGATTTTACCATCGCCGAAGCCGTAGCTGTACGCGGTAATCGAATTTTTAAAGTTGGATCTGATGAGGATATTGTTCGCTTAGCAGGTCCTGATACACGTCGTATCGATTTGCGTGGACGTTCACTAACCCCCGGCTTTATATATAATGATGGCGATAATTCTGTCCCAGCAGGTGACATACTAAAAGACAGTATGTGGAATGGATACACTCACCCTCATCTGGGTGGCAAAACTTTGGACGAGGCCCTGACAACCCTGGCATACGTTGTCGAGAATGAAGGCGAGCCTGGAGATCCCTTCTTTTTTAATTTACTTGACCAGTGGTCCGGTACTGCAATGAAGGAATGGGATATTAAAACCCTAGATGAAGTCGCGCCAGATAATCCTGTGATGGTTTATCTTAGTGCAAATAATGGATTGGCAAACAGTGCCATGCTAAATCTGGCGATTGAAAAAGGTCTACCAGAAGACCATTTTCATTTGGAAAGAGATACGAATGGTGAATTTACTGGCCGAACGGGTGCCCAGGTAAGTGGATATATTGGCAGGGAAGTGCGTGCATGGCCTGCCCCTGAATGGTTTGATGAAGTGGCAATGCCCATGGCGGTAAAATCTCTCGCAAACTACGCCCGACATGGGGTGACCGTGGCTACTGGTCATATGAGTGCGCCGACCATGACTATCCTTAATCGATTATTTCATGATCAACCAAAAGACCTTGCTGTTCGGGTATATCCTGGCCTGGATTTTCTCAGGCAAAATCCAAATGGTGAGATGTATTTGAAGCGCATGGGTAACCTGGTGGATTTTTCTCTTACGGATGAACGCGGGGCAATGGTTACTATCATTGGAGCATCGGTAGGACCCCACGCGGGATCACCCGATTCTTCAACCGGACTATTGACCATAAATCCAAAAACTAATGTCGTACCTAACCTTAGTCCCAATACCAACGGTTACAATAGCTGGACGGCCCAGTGGTTTACGGGACTTACCCAGGACCAGTTAACGGAAGATCAATTAAAGCGAACAGATTACTATAATGTAATCCTTGCACGGCAACATGGCTGGAACGTTACCGGGATCCATAACATGGGCGGTGAGGGAATCCGCCTGGCGATGCAGAATGCCTTTGAAGCAGAGCAGCAAGATAATCTTTATGTTAAGAAGCTCTGGCGTCCCCATGGATTTGATCACAATATTGGTTGGGAACCAGGCGTATTTGATTATTATGAGTCTCATCCAGTATTGAAAGACATCCTCCGCTTTGGGGTCAATCTGCGAATTGTCATTCGTCAACGGGACGCCGAGCCCTTGAACCTTACTGATGTGATCGAATTACAGTATGGCATGGAAGGTCTGGAACTTATGGCACCGTTGAAGACATTACAAGATAGAGGCATACCTTTTCATATTGAAGGAACAGAGCCTAGAGAAGGCGATGCCAACCCCGCCTGGTATATCCAGAAAGCAGTTACTCGAATCGATCGCCATGGCAGGGTGATTGCAGCGGCGGAATCTCTGGATAGGGAAACAGCATTTCTTGCCTTGACGCGCTGGCCAGCAAGATTTATTGGGTCAGAAAATGAATTGGGTTCCATTGCACCCGGAATGCTTGCTGACCTGGTAGTTTTTGATGGAAATCTTTTGGAAGTACCCATAGAGGAGCTTGCAGATTTAAGGCCGGTGTTGACCCTGGTAGGTGGTCAGGTGGCTTATGAATCGCCTGAGTTATAAAAATTAAAAAACACGGTGATATAAAACCTGGAGGGTGTTATGAAGATTTTTGTAAATATTAATTTAATACAGTTTCGAAATAAAAATTATTCAAGATTAGTGATTCTAATGGGATTTTTATTATGTTCGGTGTCGTCTTACGCACAAAACGTACCACCTGAACTAATCCATTACCCGGAATTTGTATTCTATAATGGACATGTACTAACTGCTGATGCAGACCGGGATTTTACCATTGCCGAAGCGATCGCGGTACGTGGCAATAAGATATTCAAGGTGGGTTCCAATGCAGACATTGAACGACTTGCCGGGCCAAATACCCGTGTCATAGACTTAAGAGGCCGGTCCCTTACCCCAGGCTTTATCTATAACGATGCCGATAATGCGGTGCCTGCAGGTGATATCCTGAAAGAAAGTCAGTGGAATGACATGATACACCCTCATCTCGGCGGACAGACCATCGATCAGGCCCTGGTCACCCTGGCCTACATTGTAGAAAACGAGAATGAACCCGGTGCCCCGGTTTTTTTCAATCTGCAGGACCAGTGGGCAGCGATCTCCATGCGCTCATGGGATGTCGACACCCTGGACGAGGTGGCGCCGGAGAATCCCGTCGCCGTTTATCTCGACAGTAGTTATGGGATTATGAATACAGCGATGATCGATCTTGCCATAGAAAATGGGTTTCCTGCGAACCACTTTCACATTGATCGCGATGCAGGCGGAGAATATACCGGTGTAGCAGGTGCCCAGTTGGTGGGATTCGTGGGACGTGAGATCCGACCCTGGCCTTCTCCTGTATGGTTTGATGAGGTCGCCATGCCAGATGCTGTTAAATCACTGGCGAACTATGCCCGTAACGGTATCACCCTGGCAACCGGGCACATGAGTGCACCGACCATGACGGTGTTAAATCGTTTGTTTCATGAACAAAATGAAGGTTTGGCAGTACGTGTCTACCCGGGACTGGATTTTCTCAGACAAAACCCCAATGGCGAGATGTATTTGAAACGTATGGGAAACCTGGTGGATTTTTCATTAAGTGATGAACGTGGAGAGATGGTTACTATCGTTGGTGCCTCAGTGGGTCCTCATTCCGGTTCAGAAGATGCGGCCGCAAGTCTTTTGTCTATATACCCCAAGAAGAATGTTATTGCCGATATTAGCCCTAATACCAATGGCTACAATCGTTGGACCTCTGAGTGGTTTACCGATCTGAGTCAGGATGAACTGAACGATGCACAAAAGCTTCAGACGGATTATTACAATGTCATGTTGGCCCGCCAGCACGGCTGGAATGTCACAGGTATCCATAACCGTGGCAGTGAGGGTATCCGCCTGGCAATGCAGAATGTTGCTGAAGCGGAAAAACAGGAGAATCTTTACGTTAAAAAATTGTGGCGGCCTCAGGGCTTTGATCACAATGTCGACTGGGTACCCGAGGTCTACGAATATTATGAAGCAAGACCCGAGTTGAAGGAATTGATCCGTTTCGGTGTCAGTATCGGTACCTTCATAAATCAGCGGGATTCAGAACCTCTGGGATTAACCAATGTCCTGGAAGCACAGTATGGTATGGAAGGACTGGAAAGAGCTGCCCCGCTGAAATCCTTATTGGACAGAGGCATTAAGTTTCATATTGAGGGCAGCAATCCGAGTAATCCATTACGAAAGATCCAAATGGCTGTAACGCGCTTGGACGATGATGGTCGTGTGATTGCCCCGCATGAGGCATTAAGCCGTGAAGAGGCATTTCTGGCCTTGACCCGCTGGGGGGCACGATTTATCGGTTCAGAAAATGTCATGGGCTCCGTCCAAGCGGGAATGCTTGCTGATCTTGTGGTATTCGACGGAAATATAATGGAAGTACCCATTGAATCAATACATGAATTAAAACCGATACTGACGCTGGTAGGTGGAAGGGTTGCCTTCGAATTACCGGGTTTATAGATTCTCAGGCTCAGTTATGTAGGGTGGAGTGGGTTAACTAAATCACTCTGCCCTGTTAACTAAATTCGTTACACAAAAAAATCAGAAATATCAGGAGACGTTATGTCACGACTTAACTCATTTTTCACTATATTTACTACTAGTCTGTTAATACTGTTTAACACAGGCAATGTCTATTCACAAACATCGACGGTTCCAACTGAGCTGATTCATTACCCTGATTTTGTTTTTTATAATGGTCAGATTTTAACCGCTGATGCTGATACTGATTTCACTATTGCAGAGGCAGTGGCTATTCGTGGTAACAAGATATTCAAGGTAGGTACTAATAACCAGATCAGACCCCTGGTCGGACCCAATACCCGCGCTGTAGATCTAAAAGGACGATCACTAACACCCGGTTTTATCTACAATGATGCAGACAATGCCGTACCTGCCGGAGACATATTAAAAGACAGCCAATGGGGCGGAATAACCCGCCCGCATCTAGGTGGTGATAGCATTGATCAAACCTTGGCAACCCTGGCCTATATAGTAGAAAACGAAGGCCAGCCCGATGAACCAATATTTTTCAATTTGCAGGATACCTGGTCCGGTACCGCAATGAAGGTATGGGACAAAGACACACTGGATGAAGTCGCACCAAACAATCCCGTACTCGTATCCCTGGAAAGCAGTGAAGCCCTGGTGAATTCCGCTATGCTGGAGTTGGCCTTTTCTCAAGGCTTGTCTGCAGAACACTTTCACTTGCAACGGGATGCAGACGGCGAATTTACTGGCCGGGTCGGTGCACAGGTGGCGGGTTTTATTGGCCGGGAAGTTAGACCATGGCCGATTCCACAATGGTTTGATGAGATTGCCATACCAGGGGCAGTGGAGACACTGGCGGAATATGCACGCTATGGTATTACTACTGCCACTGGGCACATGAGTGCACCCACCATGACGATATTGAATCGATTATTTCATGATCAACCTAAAGACCTTGCAGTCCGGGTATATCCTGGTCTGGATTTCTTGCGGCAAAATCCAAATGGTGAGATGTACCTTAAACGCATGGGAAATCTGGTAGATTTTTCACTCATAGATGAGCGTGGTCCCATGGTCACCATAGTCGGTGCCTCGGTGGGTCCACATTCCGGGACCCCCGATGGAATGTCTGGACTGCTTTCCATCCACCCTAAGGACAATACTCTCCCAGGTCTGAGTCAGAATCCGAAAGGTGACAATCGCTGGACTGCCGAGTGGATCACCGGACTTAGTCAGGATGAACTAAACTCCGAACAGTCGAAACAGACAGATTACTATAATGTGATGCTGGCCAGGCAACATGGTTGGAATGTAACCGGTATTCACAACATGGGTAGTGAGGGGATACGATTGGCCATGCAAAACATTGTTGAGGCAGAGGCCCAGGAGAATAAGTATGTAAAAGAGTTATGGCGGCCCCATGGTTTTGATCACAATATTGAATGGGTGCCAGAGATCTTCGAATACTACGATGCTCACCCCGAGTTGAAGGACAAGAATCTGATCCGTTTTGCAGTGAGCCTCTCTAACGGGGTCAACCAGCGATCATCAGAGCCCTTAGGGATTGCCCGATTAACCGAGGCGCAATGGGGCATGGAAGGTCTGGAACGAATGGCGCCATTGCAAACCATAAAACAAAGAGGAATTCCATTTCATATCGAAGGTAGCGGACCCAGTTCGCCATTGAGTAAAATCCAACAGGCGGTGACACGGTTAGATAAGGATGGTCGGGTCATTGCCATTAATCAGTCCATCGACCGGAAGGACGCATTCCTGGCACTGACCCGTTGGGCGGCCCGGTTTATAGGTGATACCAATCTGGGGAGTATCGAGGCCGGAATGCTTGCAGATCTCGTAGTGTTTGATGGTGATATTTTGGAGGTTCCCATTGAGAATATTGATGACCTAAAACCTGTTATGACATTGGTTGGTGGTCAGATTGCATTCGAGTCACCAGATTTATAAAATCTAATATATGGGGCGTGATTAATTGTACATAAATGGATCCGTTATATATTTACGTCAAACTGGCGCGACCGTCATAGATGGCGGTAGTTCTGAAAAAGCAGGAACATAACCAGACAAAGCAATCCACGTCTCGCGGGAAATGTCACGAGACGTTTATATGGATGTAAGCGGTTGAACGACGTAGGAGAAAAAATCGAGGACAGGACATTCGGTGCGACTAGTATTCAGAGAAATAAAGAAATGTTACCCGGAGGCAGGTATGGCGAGTAAGAATATAGTTTGTGTAATAATATTTATATTAATAAATTCTGGAAGTGTTTTTGCACAATCAAACAATATTCCAACTGAACTCATCCATTATCCCGACTATGTTTTTTATAACGGTCAGGTATTAACAGCAGACAGTGATGAGGACTTCACCATTGCTGAGGCTGTGGCAGTTCGGGGCAATAAAATATTCAAAGTGGGGAGTGATGCAGAAGTACGCCATCTCGCCGGGCCCAATACACGTACCATAGATTTAAGAGGTCGATCGCTAACCCCAGGATTTATCTATAACGATGGTGACAACTCCGTTCCTGCCGGTGATCTGATCAAGGACAGTCAATGGGGTGGACGCATGCAACCCAAATTGGGTGGGGTAACTATAGACCAGGCTTTAGTGACATTGGCACATATTGTGAATAACGATGGCCAGCCGGGGGAACCGATGTTCTTCAATCTTCAGGACCAGTGGGCTGCGGTTGCCATGAAGTCCTGGGGTATTTCTACTCTGGATGAAGTGGCACCCAATAACCCTGTAATGATTTATCTGGATAGTAGTTATGGTTTGATCAATACGGCCATGATCGAGCTCGCCATAGAAATGGGATTTCCGGCTGATCATTTTCATCTCGACAGGGATGAAAATGGTAATCCTACCGGGGTCTCAGGAGCCCACCTGAATGGATTTGTCGGACGTGAAGTACGTCCATGGCCAGAACCCATATGGTTCGATGAAGTGGCAATACCAGAAGCAGCCAAATCCCTGTCAAACTATGCACGTCATGGCGTGACCCTCGCCACAGGGCATATGAGCGCGGCAACCATGACGGTGTTAAACCGCCTGTTTCATGAGCAAAATGATAATTTAGCCGTAAGAGTTTATCCAGGACTAGATTTTCTGATGCAAAACCCCAATGGAGAAATGTTTCTGAAACGCATGGGTAATCTGGTGGATTTTTCATTATCTGATGAACGCGGTGACATGGTGACAATAGTAGGTACTGCCGTTGGACCCCATACGGGATCAGAAGATGCCGCTGCAAGCCTGCTCTCCATCGAACCGAAAAAGACAGTCATACCTGAGATTAGCTCAAATACAAATGGCTATAACCGTTGGACGGCTGAGTGGTTTACTGGTCTCAGTCATGATGATCTAACGCCGGAACAACAAAAGCGAACGGATTATCATAATGTCATGCTTGCACGACAACACGGCTGGAATGTTACCGGTATACATAATCGTGGCAGTGAAGGTATTCGTTTAGCCATGCAAAATGTCTATGAAGCTGAAAATCAAGATAATCTTTATGTAAAGAAATTATATCGACCACAAGGATTTGACCACAACATTGACTGGGTGCCGGAGGTATTCGAGTATTACAATGCCCATCCCGAACTTAAACAACTTATCCGTTTCGGTGTCAATCTGGGAACGGTAATCAATCAGCGTAATGCAGATCCACTGGGTATTAAAAATGTCTTCGAGGCACAGTATGGGATTGAAGGATTGGAACGTATTGCACCGTTAAGGACCATTATGGAAAACGGTATTCAATTCCATATCGAAGGTACTGAGCCTAGGGAAAACAGAAATTTCCCAACCTGGTACATTCAAAAGGCAGTGACACGAATAGATGCCCAGGGCAGGGTAATCGCCCCAGATGAATCCATAGACCGAAAAACGGCATTTCTTGCCCTAACCCGGTGGGCAGCTCGTTTTATCGATGCGGAAAATGTAATGGGGTCATTAGAGCCAGGTATGTTGGCTGACCTTGTCGTATTTAATGGCAACTTATTGGATGTACCCATTGAACAGATTACGGAATTAAAACCTGTATTTACCCTGGTGGGCGGTAGGGTGGCCTATGAATCAGGGGACTTGTAGAGTCATCTCATATAAGGTTCGACACTTAGGTTATTGTTCATTTTCGATCTATTGATTATTAATTAATTGGGTTTACCATTGGTAAACCGCAGAGATGCCATACCTATCGCCACCGACAATGGGAGTAATAGAATAACTCCTGTTTTTATCATTGGAATCAAAGACTGCATTCACCGATTCCCAGGCCAGATACCAACCCAATGCCGCTTGTGAAAAGTAATGTGCATTGTCATTTATCCTTGACCAAGTCGTTGCTGTAGATGCCGCCAGGGCAGTATATTTTAGTAATTTATTTTCATCATACATTTTTGCAATGGTTAAAAATGGCACTGCCCCGGCAAAGGAATGACCGCTGACACCATTACTATCTTTAAATGGACGCCAATGGGATTTGTGATTAGTTTCCCCGGGTCTGGATCCTCCCGTTGTCCATTGAGTTGCCAATAATGCA
>CAUZRI010000029.1:0-10694 GCA_963582285.1 Gammaproteobacteria bacterium
TGATGAGGTCGATGCCATACTGAACCGTATATGGCAGTTACGTTCCGGAGAATTGGACTACGATAACGCACAGACAGCGCTGGTAGCGGATTTAGATCGAATATATCAGGAACGATTAGCTGAATAATTAATATATTAAAGTCATGTCCGGCTTGCTTTACATACATGGATTTCTAAGTTCACCAAAATCATACAAAGCTCAGTTACTGGGGCAATGGTTGCAAATTAATCGACCACAGTACAAGTTTTTATGTCCATTATTAAGTCCCTATCCTGACCAGACTCAACGTGTCCTCGAATCAATCGTTGAGAATTTTCAAAAATCCAGTGATGGAGAGTTATACCTGATGGGTAGCTCATTAGGTGGGTTATGGGCAACATGGTTAGCAGAAAAATATAATGTAAAAGCGGTTTTAATTAATCCCTTAGCGAATCTTGATCTATTTCAGCATAAATATATTAATACAAACCTGAAAAATTATCATACCAATGATACCTACAAATTGTCAGAGAATGACATTGATGGATACAAACGTGTCCTCGTGGAGTCAACATTACGCCCTGAAAATTATTTGTTACTTGTTCAAATTGGTGACGATGTACTGGACTATCGTCTTGCGGTAACAAAGTATTCTAGGAGCAAACAAATAGTAGAACAGGGGGGGGATCATAGTTTTATTAATCTAGAAAGCAAATTAGAACTGGCCTTGGAATTTCTGGAATCATCATAAAAATAAAGAATGTATTCGAAAGGATTCACAAGATTAACAAGATTTAGTAAGTTTATTAAAATCATTCAATTGCTTCCTCTGTACTGGATAAGATTGTTCGGATCCTTTCTTCCTCTTTCATAATAAATCCTGTTAATCTTGTAAATCCTGTCCATTTCATTGTTAATGAATGTCTCAAAGTATAAATTTTAGTAAATCACAGTATGCTATACTGAACCTATTAATACATATGTGCTGGAGGGGAAATGAGCGTAGGACGTAATGATCCTTGTCCGTGTGGTAGTGGCAAGAAATACAAACAATGTTGTCTGAACAAGACATTAGGCTGGTCACTGCAAAATAAAATAATGCTTAGTCTCGGTGGGGTGATATTGCTTGTTTGTATAGTATTAACGATTCGCTCGATACGTAATTTTGAAGGGGGATCATTTCCAACATCAAATCGAGTATGGTCTGAGGAGCACCAACACTGGCATGACAACTGACACTAAATATATAATTTAATGCTCGATAGCGAGCACGATTATCTGGGCCAAGAACCTACTTCTTCTATTTCTTTAATTATACCGCCTATAGATCTAGGGTATGGATCGATTGATTTTAATTTATCCGGGACACTTGTCGTTGATGCAAGTATTGCCGATTCTCGGTCAGGATATAATCCAAAAAATAGTAAATACCTTGGTCTTCCCGAAGGCGTATATTTTACATAACCCGACATCTCTTCATGAAATTCATCTAGTCCCTCAAGCATTGTCAAAATATTACTGCTATTACTAACAGGGATAATGGCACAATAAGTTTTCTAAACGATGTCGTTTTATGATCAATATTTCGTGGTAACAAAATTTTAAATCAAATTAATTAGATAAATTGAATTTCATGAAAATTATGTACGCAGCTAGAATCACTGGCATTGTTTGTATTCTCCCTGCATATCAGAACAGTCTTCATTCCAGTTAGCTTTGCCGCATCTAATTCCGCCGTTACATCAGATATAAACAATACTTTTTCTGGTTTCAGTCCAATGGAATCAGCAATACGTAGGTATGAATTCGACTCTCTTTTATTTCCTGTTGTTGTATCAAAGTAATCTGTGAAGAATGAGGTTAAATCTCCATATTCAGTATGACCAAACAGAAGTTTTTGTGCAGCAATAGAGCCTGATGAATAGACATATATGGGAACATCTGAATTTCTCCATCGTTCAAGAGTTGGTGGTACATCTGCATAAATGTGCCCCATAAAACGACTATTTTTATATCCTTCTTCCCAAATCATGCCTTGTAAGATTTTTAAAGATGTGATTTTCCTGTCTTCATCCATCCATGTAAATAATTGATGTATTAGTTGCTGTTCATCCAGATCTTTGCCGGCTTCTTTTTTTATATCATCAAGTTGAGTAATTATAATCTGGTCATTTCTGTGTGAAGAAATAAATGAAGCCATATGTTCTCGGGCATAAGGAAATAAAACATCGTAAACAAAAGAGACAGATGTAGTCGTTCCTTCAATATCAGTAACTATGGCTTCTATCATAAAAAAGTTTACGAATGAATGATTTCAAGATAACTATCAAAATCTGGAAATCTTTTTGCAATATTATTACCAGTAAATTTTGCAACCCAACCTTCGTCAGTTGTAAATAATCTTATTGCCTTAAAATTTGGAGCAGACCCCATATCAAACCAATGCGTCGTATTTGCCGGCACGGATATAAGGTCATTTTTTTCACAGAGAACGCAATAGACTTTATCATTAATGTGTAAGTAAAAGAGTCCGCTGCCATCGACGAAAAAACGAATTTCTAAATCACTGTGTATATGCTCTTCGAGAAACATCTTTCTCATTTCATTTCGTTTGGGATTATCTGGTTGAAGTGATACTACATCGACAGATTTAAAATGATATTTTTCATTTAATTTTTCAATGGAATCTCGATAGACATCTAGAATTTCATCTTGCTGGGCATCATCTTTTAGCGTCTTACTGGCATCCCATTTTTCTATCAATATACCGGCTGCCTCCAGTGTTGAAGCAATGATATCGAACTCTCGTATATGTTGAGGATCGTCATTGGCAGAATCATGATAGATGCTTAATGTTGTCACTTTTTTCTCCTGTTATTTTGAAACCGGTTGATTAATTTCACACTGTAATAAAAATTCCAGTGCTTCGCACTGCCGGACTGTTGCTGATATTGAACTGGCCCAGGTATAAAATCCGTGACCACGAATGATATATGCTTTTGTATCAGGGTTTTGAATCAGATAAGCTTCGGTTATTTTTGCCAACCGTGAAATGTCTTGATCATTTTCAAATATAGGCACTATGATTTTCGACGCATGACTGGTTACACCTTCAAACGCCTTTTGTAGTTCATATCCTTCAAGCAAAATATTATTTTCTGAATAATTTTTAGTTAAAGTTGCACCCTGGGAGTGAGGGTGCAGCACACAATTTATGTTTTGGTATAATTTATATAATTGAAGATGTAAAGCTGTCTCAGCTGAAGGTTTTTTCTCATTGGATATTTCTTCATTTATTCCAATAGACAGCAGGTCATTTTCTGTTAGTCGTCCTTTATGCACACCTGAAATTGTTATTGCTATTTCGCTATCACTCAGGCGCGCGGAGAAATTGCCGCTGGTTGCGGGAACCATGCGTAAATTATCCAGTATTTTTCCTGCTGATATTAATTGAGCAGATAGTGTCTTTATATCGTGGTTCATAAAATAAATTAAATTCGATAGACCATTCTATCTTTCAATTCCTGGTATCGCTAGTTGAGAGGGATTGTAAAAATTAATTAAAGCGATAGCGTAGAGAAATATTATATGCCTGCGCATGATGGTGATTCCCCTGTTATAGGGGTGGAGAAAAATAGGTCCTTCGGCAGTTTGTGCTGCCGGAGGTCGTCAATTTTGAAGACTTAAATTGTAAACCCAGATTTACTTAGAGGTAGTTCTCTTACCCGAATTCCGCTTGCGGAATAGATCGCATTACAGATTGCCGGTGCTGCTGGAGGTAATGCGGGCTCGCCGAGTCCAGTAGGTTTGAAATCACTTTCGATAAAATGAACGGCAACATCAGGTGCCTGATTGATCCGAAGCATTGGATATTGATGAAAGTTCGTTTCCTGAATTCTACCATTTTCAATAGATAGCTGTAGTCCAAGTGTCGTACTAAGGCCATCCAATACCGCGCCCTGGCATTGATTTTCTGCACCACTCAGATTAATTATTGGTCCAACATCCCCTGCAACCGTAACTTTATGTACAGTGAGTTTTTTGTTGGCATCAACACTGACATCTGCTACTTCTGCGAAATGACCTCGATGACTAAAATAAAATGATAGACCAAGTCCTCTGCCTTCAGGTAATGGTTTGCCCCAACCTGCCTTTTCAGCTGCCAATTTAATGACTCTAGCTGCACGGCCTGTATTCAGTGCGCCATCATTTCCTTGTTCCAACCAACGGGGTTCACCCAGGATTTCCAGTAGGAATTCCATGTGATCGCGTCCAGCGGCCTTGGACATTTCATCCATAAAACTTTGAACCGCAAAGGCGATGCCGTTGGCGCGAGGTGATCGCCAGGGACCAGTAGGGACTCTCAAAGGCATCATGCTCTGCGTAAAACGTGTATCAGCTAGAAGATCTGATGGAAATTCACCTTTTCTTAAATCTCCGCTGGCCACGGGTTTTTTGTTACTGCCCATAAAGGTAATGAAATGATCATGAAAGGCAGTCAACGTTCCATTTTTGTCCAGCGCCCCTTTCATGGAATGAAATCCGCCAACTCGATAAAAGTCGTGAGCCATATCATCTTCACGGGTCCATTGTAATTTTACCGGGACACCCGCTCGTTCAGAGATTGCTGCTGCTTCACATATATAATCATTCATCAGGCGTCTGCCAAAGCCGCCACCGCAGCGAAGTTGATGTAGAAGTATATTTTCTTCTGCAATACCCAGCAGTTTTGACACAGCGGATACTCCGCGTGCAGGGCGTTGTGTTGGCGCCCAAATTTCTGCTTTACCATCATGTACCCAGGCAGTACAGTTTTGTGGTTCCAGTGGCGCGTGAGGTAGAAACGGGTATTCATAAAATGACTCGACGGTATTGCTGGCTTCGGCAAATTTTTTATCGACGTCACCGAAGTTAATCAGTTTTTCACCCTTTGATTTCTTTGCAATTTCACGTGCGTTTACAGTGGCTTCACTCCAACTAGCCTTGGTAGCGTTGGATTCATCCCAGACAACTTTCAATTTTTTCTTTGCACTGATCGCAGCCCAGGTGGAATTAGCAATAATTGCTACGCCAGGCATCAATTCAGTTGGTTCGTTGTTACCCTTTAAGACAAATGCATCAATTACACCGGGAAGAGATTTAATCTCATCGAGATTTGCGTCTTTAACACTGCCACCTGTGGCAGGGCATTTTTCATATGCGGCAAAACGCATATTAGGCACTACGGTGTCGATACCAAATAACGGTTTACCCGTGACAACTTGCATGTTCTCAACACCACTGATACGTTGACCAAGCAACTTAAACTCTGATCGTTTTTTAAGCACCAGCGAGTCTTTATCTGGTACGGGTTGATTGGCAGCATTTACTGCAAGTTTTGCATAGCTTGCTTTTCGACTGGTGCCATCGTGATAGACATGACTGCTTTCGGTGCGGCATTCAGTGGCTGGCACTCCCCAATCATCAGCCGCAGTAGAAATCAGCATCGCCCTGGCGGAAGCGCCCGCTATACGAACTTTATCCCAGGCGGAGGTGAGCGAATTGGAGCCACCAGCGGATTGCCTGCCGTAAATACCTTCGTTAATTGGTGCTTGTTCCACAATAACATCTTCCCAATTGGCGTCCAGTTCTTCAGCTATGATCATGGGCACAGACGTTTTAATACCCTGTCCAATTTCCGGGTTAATGGAATAAACATAGATCTTCCCGTCTGTCGCTATTCGAATATATTCGTTCGCAGTAAATTCATCTCCAGTCGCAGCGAATGCGGAAGATATGGAATTTTTAAGTGATATGCCAAGAACCAATCCAGAGCCTGATATGCCTGTCAGTTTAAGGAATGTGCGCCGGTCGATTACGCGCATTTCAAATGGGCTTTCAACGGTCTGTTCCATCTCATCAATAATGTCATTTACGATATTAGAGTTCATACATTACCCCCAGTCTTTAATGAGTTGCCGGAGATTTTTGCGGCGGCGGTACGTATCGCCCTGCGGATGCGGATATATGTTGCGCAACGGCAAATGTTGCCACTCATTGCAGTATCGATATCTGTGTCAGATGGGTCTGAATTTTCCCTTAGGAGGGCTGCAGCAGACATTATTTGTCCTGCCTGACAGTAACCGCATTGCGGTACATCATGTTCAATCCAGGCCTCCTGCAATGGATGGAGCACGTCATCATTTGAGGCTATACCTTCTATTGTGGTGATTTTCATGCTCACAGCTGATGTAGCGGGTACGGAGCAGGAACGCACTGGTTTACCATCAAGGTGCACGGTACATGCCCCACAATAACCACCTCCACAACCAAATTTTGTTCCGACCAACCCGACATGATCCCTGAGTACCCATAATAGTGGTGTGTCAGCTTCAATATCGGTTACTTGATAATTTTTACCGTTCACATCTAACTGTAAATCTGGCATTAATCCTTCCCTCCAAATACTTAGATCATTAGTGTTACATATGCTTCGATGGCTGACAATACTACGCCTTGATTTCCTCTATGTAATGCCTGTTATTAACGATAACCATTTAAGGCTATTAATCTTACTTTTAATTCCATTAGCCTGGCCTTAATTAACGTTGTATTTTGAGGTCCAATGCGTATTAATAGTTTTTGACCAGCATTCAGAGCTTCAAGTTCAGGATCAGCATATTTGTAGTAAACCTTGGGTTGTACCAGTTTTACTGGTCCTGACATGTCTTTAGTGTCCAATAAAGTATCAATAACGTGGATTAATCTGTCATTAAAATATCGATCCGGGTATCCCAGTTCTACATATGCTTCCTGAAACAGGGGATATAGGTAGGTATAAATCTGCGCCAGCCGGTCAATGTCTAACGTATTTATCAGATTAATAAATGGTGTATATCGTTGGAAGTTATCGGAATCAAGATAGATAACGTCATCTTCTGTTAACTGCACCATAAATGTACCACCAGGTGGCCGAAAGAAATAATATTTTTGCGGCAGCATTTTTGCCGTGAGGTTATCAATAATGACTACAAAATTTCTAATGAAGGTTTTAAACAATAATAATTCTGACAGAGATGTATTGGTAACCACATCTTTAAATTCTTCTTCAACGGTTGAATCACTTTCGTCAAGCATAGGCAATGGTTTTACAGGTTCAAATTCCGTTGCTATTTCTGGCACTGGATATTGGATAGGAGGAGGTGACTCCTTTATAACTTGTATCACCTGGGTTGGCGGGGAAATTTCAAATGAAACTGGTGAGACTTGTTCAGGTTGTCTAAGATAAAATGCATAAAATAATGCGACAATAAAAACACTAACGGCTAAACCCAAATAAAATTTATTCATGCGTTTATCTTTATACGATATATGGTAGCTATAATTTTAGTTCAGAATCTTGTCCAGTGATATGGCTATATGACTTTATTTAATCCAGGGAATTTATCTGTGGCTAAAATCAGATTAGTGTTTTTAAAGATACGGTTTTGGCCTGAATATGCATGACCTGATAATAATCGGTGGTGGAATTCATGGCGCCGGCGTTGCCCAGGCTGCCGCTGCGAGGGGGTATTCTGTTCTGTTACTGGAACAATCTGGTATTGCGAGTGGTACCTCCAGTCGTTCCAGTAAACTTATCCATGGTGGACTCAGATATTTGGAATCTCTGGAATTGTCGCTAGTAAATGAAAGCCTGCATGAACGTCGATTATTGTTAAAACTCGCCCCGGATCTGGTAAAACTCGTACCATTTTATATCCCTGTCTATAAATCAACCCGTAGGCAACCCTGGCAAATCAGGCTCGGTTTGACAATGTATGCACTATTGGGAGGACTGCAACCAGACAATCGGTTTAAAAAGATTTCGCGTTCACATTGGGAAGGTCTGGATGGATTATCAACCACAGATTTGCAGGCAGTATTTCAATATCATGATGGTCAGACAGATGATGCATTGCTGACCCAGGCTGTAATCAGATCAGCCCAGTCTCTTGGTGCTCAAGTTATAGAGCAAGGAAAATTTATACACGCCAATTTTGGCGCGAAAGAGATTGAAATTGATTATCTAATGAATGGTCAGAGTCTTCACGCCAAGGCCAGGGTGTTAGTGAATGCTGCAGGGCCTTGGGTCAACCAGGTACGTGAACGTATGAGCCCTGTCATCTCAGGGCAGGCGATTGAGTTGGTAAGAGGTACACATATCAGCATAGCGGGTTCAATCAAATCTGGAATCTATTATCTGGAATCCCCGGAAGATGGCAGGGCGGTCTTTGTGATGCCCAGGAACGGGACGATTTTAGTGGGTACCACTGAAGAATCATTTGAAGAGCCTGACCCTGCAAGCGTAGAACCCACACAAAAAGAGCAGGAATATTTGCTCAGGGTTTTGCGTTATTACTTCCCGGAATTTACATCGGCCGGTGTTGAGATAATTCAATCCAGTTTTGCAGGGCTACGGGTCTTACCAATTGGCCAGGGCTTGGCCTTTAAACGCAGTAGGGAGACGATACTAATCGCTGATAATAAAAATAATCCCAGACTCATCAATATATATGGCGGTAAATTAACAACCTACCGTTCGACTGCAGCAAAGGTTATGTTACGACTGGCAGCATCGTTACCAGAATCCAGAAAAATTGCTGATACCCGGGAGCTTTTTTTATCAGCAGAATAAACTCAGGGAAGCTCGGACTTAATCAGAGGTTCCTTAGCTATTTGATAAGTTTTGCTCAAGTTGCTTTGTTGTAAGTAGGGCTACGCCTATGTTACGAATCTCGCTTTCGCCTTCCTTATAAAGTTTAGACATTGCATCTTTGACAAGTACTATTCTATAGTCGCGTTCACTTGCCTCATAGATACTGGACCTGGGACAATTTGGAAAGTTACAACCTGTAAATATAAGGGTATTAATATTTAGTTCTGATAGAAATGTCTCCAGGCCGGTTTGATAAAATGCCCCCCATCGGGATTTATACATAATGAATTCGTTAAGCCCTATTGTCTGAAAATTACCTGACAACAGTTCACTAGAGTTTAATCTAACAGCTTTGTCTGGTTTTAATTCTTGCACCAACTCCGCACCATCAGATTCAGGGGCAACGATTTGTGTTCCTGTTTCAATCACTTCTCGTCTACACAACTCAGCATTAGAACCATCACTGAGATACAACCTGACCACATGAATTATTGGCCATTGATGTGTGCGGTATATCGCCAGTAATCGAACCATATTTGGGATGACTTCTTTGGTTCCGCTAACATAAACAGGCGCATTGTCCAAAGTGAAATCATTCTGCGTGTCTATGGTAATAAGGGCAGAGCGCTCGAAATGAGGTTCTGTATGTTTATTCATTCGTTAATTCGTGAGGCTGTTTCTTTTTGAATTGATCTAATTTTTAATGTATCTCATTCCAGAGATAGAGATTCACCATTAAACACTGGGACATCTGCCAGTGTATTAGGGTCAACGCCTTCAAGACAGGCTACATTAAATCCAAACTCAGTTGGATCAAGACGACGGCGATGATGAGTATAGATGCCACAAACGCTGCAAAAATAATGCTCAGCAACCATGGTGTTCCATTTATATAATGTTATGACATCTTCACCTTGGGTGATACGAAAATATTTTATTGGAACACTGGTCATCACTGCATTTTTCCTGCGGCACAGGGAACAGTTGCAGCGACGTAAATCTTGAAGTCCATTTTCCAAATCTATTTCAAACTTAATCGCCTGACAATGGCAACTTCCGTTAACAGTTTCCATCTATAGCCCTCTTTGTATTATGGTTACTTTTTCTAACAATGAAGCGCAGCCTGATAATGTAAAAATTATAAGTTTAATTATATTTGCTGGTAAATAAATTAACATCAGAATTCTCTCGAATGAAGTATGGGTGATCACCTTATTTATTAATCATAGATTAGTCATTGTTAACTTGAGTTAGAAACACTGACTATATCTAATCGTCTAAAATCTATGACATAGGCAGATATTAGATTTTTAATAATGGTAAACTCCTTGCTCGTTTTGTACAAACCGGTGATACAACTATGCAGCAGCATGCGCAGGATCTCTTTTCCTACCGTCAATTTTGGGCAAAAAAATTATTACCTGCACCTGTGTTACCCACGACCCGGGAAGAGATGGATCTGCTTGGTTGGGATGCCTGTGACATTATTATAGTTTGTGGTGATGCCTACGTGGATCACCCAAGCTTTGGTATGGCACTGGTAGGTCGCTTGCTTGAATCCCAGGGGTTTCGTGTTGGTATCATTTCCCAACCTGACTGGACCTCAGTGGATGCATTTCAAAGTCTGGGCCCACCCAATTTATTTTTTGGTGTCTCTGCCGGGAACATGGATTCGATGGTGAATCGATATACCTCGGACCGTAAAATACGGTCCAATGATGCCTACACCCCTGGAGGCGAACCTGGTAAGCGTCCAGATAGAGCCGTTGTTGTTTATTCCCAGCGTTGCCGGGAAGCCTATACAGATGCACCAATTATTATTGGTGGTATAGAGGCCTCTTTACGACGTATTGCCCACTTTGATTACTGGTCAGAGAAGGTGCGACGCTCGATATTGTTGGACAGCAAGGCCGACCTGCTTGTTTTTGGGAATGCAGAACGGCAAATTGTTGAGATTGCCCATCGCATTGCCGCAGGTGAGAATGCCCGCGAAATTCACGATCTCAGAGGCACTGCCTTTACGGTAAAATCCATACCAAC
>CAUZRI010000030.1:0-10681 GCA_963582285.1 Gammaproteobacteria bacterium
ATTATGACTTTTGACAATGGACTATCCAAAATAATATTTGGATAGTCCACCAATACGTATAGATTAGTCAGCTGGAGGTACCCAGAGGTCTTCGTATCCTTCAGCTGCCTCAAGTTGATCAAACCAGTCAAAGCCCATGGCCTTCATCATACGACTATTCATTACTACCACCCTGGCTTCATTCTCGGGATCGGTATTGAAACGTTTGTGTGCGCAATAAGGTGGAATATATATAAAGTCACCCGGTCCCCACTCATACTTTTTAGGTGTGGTTGCCCATTCCCAGATGAACTCGTCTTCACAGCGGAAATTCACATCGTAATGGTGATCATAGCCATTTCCTTCAATAACGAAGGCAACTTCTTCTGTCAGGTGACGACTAGTACCTGTCGCGCCATTAGCTGGAATAAATTGCATATAAATATCCAAACAACATTCCTTGGTATTCATGCCTTCATTTATTATATGTTTAATCAACCCGTCGGCAGTGCGTTCCATGGGCATATCATTTGATTTAACAGAATTTGCTCGTTCTTTGTATTCCTTGCGAAATTGTTTGGAGGTCTCCAATGCCTGGGCATAAAAATCGGCATTAACGTCAGTTCGTGCGCGCTGTTTTTCAATCTCATTTACAAAAGGTGTGTTAGTACTCATAGATAATTCCTCTAAATTCTTATACTTATAGTGATGCAGGTGGGGTGTAGTCTTCCTGACCTGGTACCGGTTCCGTTGGAGGGTATTCCACCATTTTTTGAAATATAAGATGCATAAACAGGAAGAGTGGCTTCGCTTTCATAATTAACACGATGCATTCGCCGTCGGGGTCATCAGAGAAATGTTGATGTACGCATCCGTTTTCAACAATTAATGCATCTCCGGCTTCCCAGGGGATCTTACGACCATCGTGTATATCATAGCCTTTTCCCTTGAGGACAAAAAAAACGGCGCTGTTCATATGACCATGCTTCTGGCCATAACCACCTGGTGTATAAACATCGATATGGGTTTCTATGGATTGGGCAACCTTGGTGGCCTGAGGGTTGATTACCTTTTTACCATAATTCTGTGGACCGCCTTTCCAATCCAGATCCTGTGTAGGATATATCCTGGGTTGATTAAATAGTTCCTCCATCAGCTCACCGTAGGTCCCTTCTAATGCACGAACGAAGGTACGTTTTTTAGACCAACGTTCCCAGACTACTTCTTCTTTTTGCCCGTCGGTTTTTGCCGCATCATCTACGGTGCTATTCATTTATTTACTCCTATATCTATACTGTTACTACGAATTATGCTGATACCAGGGAATTGGACAACGCATAAGACCGAAATAATACGGCCTTTATGACGCGTTTTCTGACTATATATCAGAATTTTCTACATAATCTCTTCCCGGAATTTGTGGATCAGCGATTTATTAATGATTTATTGCGTACCAACACTGTATCTCCATGAGTTGTTGGCACCTTATTTCGCTATTATATAGAGGTTAATTATTTATTCCTATAATTCTGGTGATTCATAGGCTACTTTTCCGCCTACCAATGTCATGACGGGTTTTAAGTCCGTAATGTCTTCTATAGAGACATCAAGCATATTTCCATTGAATACAACGATATCGGCCAACATACCCGGCACTATTGACCCCATTTCTTTCTCTGCGCCTATAAATCGTGCAGCCCATCGGGTCAAAGCAAGGAATGCAGACTCGCGATCCAGGGCTTCTTCCGGGGCAATCACCCTTCCTTGATTATCAATCCGTGTCACTGCCTTTTGAATATACCATGTGGGGAAACCCCTATCATCATTTGGTTCCGTACCTTCGATGTGGAACATTATTCCCATGTCTTGTAATGTTTTAAGCGGCGCTATTCTATCAAGACCTTCCCTGCCATATTGGGCCTCTAAGACATTTTTAATTCCTAAGGCATCGTTATCCCGTTGGCGAATGACAGTGCCGAGGCTGACACCGAAACGGATAATGTCCTTTAATTCAGGGTGGGCCTTATAATATTCATAGATCTCTGGTACCCAATCGATATTGTGATCAAATCCTTGAGGTCGCCATAATTTTTTCACATACAAATTTTCCTGATTTTCAGCTTCCAATACGTTCTGCATGGCCAGGCGTATCCCTTCACTTCCTCGATTATGAATTCCCGTCATGTTCCAGCCGTGTTGGCGGGCAAGTAGGACATTATAATAATCAGTCTGTCTCATTTGAGTGTCGTTAAGATCGCCTTGGCCAAGATTGGTAAACCACTGTCCTGTCCAGCGGTTATAGCCATAGGCGTTGGGACTTATACCTGGGATAATATTTTTTTTGGGTTCAATGGAGAGGAGACTTGCCGCCGCATCCTCTGAGCCTGAGTGCGGTCCTACCGAGGCCCCAACGATAGTTACCATGGGACCACGTTCATCGGTAAGGGAGAAGTCCACCAGATTTCCCATGCGCTTTAAATACATTTCACCATTTGGGTTCTGGCGCAGAAAATCAAGCCCGGGATAGACACGTACCGCAAGTGTTTCGGGTTGTTCATGAAACATCCGGTTGAGTACGGTCATAGTCAGTGCACTCATGTGACCGGTGGCAACAGTTACCCCATGACGCGCATATTTTGCCAACATCGTTACGGCACCGGGTAATGCAACATCATCAAACCAGGCGGGGACTGGCCAGGGCCTGACTTCACGCCCCACAAAGCCAACCAGTTGCGCACCTGCCATACCTGTAGGGTTACCACTTTCATCCCTGTCTAAATGGAAATGCTCGGCGGGAAATCCCTTCTCAATCGCCAGGTTAATCATGGCGGTGTTCATAATGCCATAGCTACTATCCAGATAAATGGCCACGGGATTGTTCGGCGCCACTTCATCAATGGTAGAGATGCCCCAGGAATCCTTGGCAATACTGGCCCAGGCGTCCTGTAGGTTAAAGTATAGCGGTTCGCCAGCCTCTCCATTGTTTTCGACGATATAGGCCAACGTGGCCAAGGCCTGGTCGATGGTCTCGCCACCAAGGTGCGGATGTGTTACACCGTTCCATTGACTATCTTTTAAGATATCACCTGCAGGGACAGAATTATCACCATCATTATAAATGAAACCCGGTGTAAGTGAGCGTCCATTAAGATCGATGGCGCGGGTTGATGGTCCCACCATTTTAGTAAGTTGTTCACTGGTACCTACAGCCAGGATACGATTACCACGTACCGCGACGGCCTCTGCAATAGTGAAATCTTTATCTGCGTCCGCAGTGAGTACCTGCCCATTATAAAAAACGAACTCTGGATAATGGATAAGTTCAGCAGGTATATTACTGCCCTGCGCTTTTGCATTAGTAGTGATAAGAAAATTTATGAGCAGCAGAGATATGACAGTAAATAAAACGATTTTTTTATACTCTGTTTCCATGTTGGTGCTTGATTGAATTAATGATCTCTGTTGCATACGTTCTGCCTCATAATAAATTGAAAAATTTGCGTGTGTCTGGATTGGTACATCAAGTTTATTAGTATACGATCTGTAGTTAGCTATTGCCCGTATCGGTTTCTGACTTAACGACTGGTTTTTTTTGTTTCGAATAAAAAAAGAAACTGATTGCCAGCAATCCAATGATAACGACGGCGATCACAGGCAAGTTGGATTCCGGTGGTGAATCTGCCTGACCAGTTGCTGGCATTGATGTATTTTCTTGTGCAGTTTGGGCGCTAACCGGCGCTGTTTGTGTGGTCGGCGCGTCTACCGTAGTGGATGGGATCTGCTCAGCAGTATCTGCTGATGTTTCATGCTCAGTTTTGGTTTGTGCCCTGGGATCTATCGTTACCAATTTTCCCGTTTCCGGATCAACGGTTAAATAGGGTGCCAAGAAATCAACATCCCCATCATAGGCAAATACCCCGGTACTAAATAGTCCAGTACCAGCAAACATAGCTATCAATGCAAAGGAGAGAAGCTTGTTTTGAAAAGGTAGCCAACAATATTTAAATATTAAAGTAGTATCCACGGTATCTGTGTCCTCATATTTTCGCAGTTTGATATTAGACCTACAGTTTATAATTCTTGTGATTCATAGGCTACTTTTCCGCCCACCAACTATGAAAGTATACTAGTATTGACGAAATTTCCTTAGACTTAGATTAACATTCTAGTAGAGTCCAACCAATTTTTTAATCTGACTGAAAACCTAATGCTCAGCAGGGTTATAATTATGTAACAAGTTAGAATCTGATCCTAATTGTTACGTATAAAATATTACAAATAAAAATATAATCACTTCAATAGGTTAAGGCAGGAATAAAAAACTAAGAATTAATTAACCGACTGCGACGGCTATTACGCCTATGGTTGCCAGTAACGCAGCAATGTAGGTGATTAGGTCCGGCCGTCGTTCGGCACGAAAAACAACAACGGACAGAAATGATGCCATAAATACTTCCAGAGAATTTATCATTACCACGGTGGAGACTTTTTCATAATAGAGGGCGGCGAATTGTAATATCTGACCCACTGATACAAATATGCCAGAAAATAATAACCAACGATTAAGATTGGAAAACATATATCTTAAATTATCGCGATAGGTTTGAGTAAATATTGCGGCGATGCCAAAACATGCAAATCCACTGGCTGCACTAATCATAGTCCCAAACACCGGGGCATTGATTTCCATCAATCCATTTTTTCGGGCGATATATGCCAGGGCATACGCCAGGGCTGAACCCACTCCCCAGGCATAATTGATTGGGGATATTTTTTCACCACTATGCGCAGATTCTACACCACTGAAGGATTTGTATATAAGTAAACCGAAGGCAATGGCAATAATTAACATGCCTATAGTGTCTATGCCTGTAATGGGTTCAGAAAGAAAGATTGCTGCGCACAATACTGAGAAAAAAGGGGTTAGACGTTTAACAGATCCTGCTCTTGTTACACCAAGATATTGAATGGATGTATAGAGTAAGGTGCGACCAAATGCCATGGCAAATATACCTGCGAGTACAAACCAGATCATCCCCGCCTCCCAATTATCCGAAGTTGTTCTGCCTGTGTCTCCGCGCTCCAGGATTATCCATAAAAGAAAGGAAAAGACCATTGTTACAAATACCGAAAAAAGTACGCCTTTATCTCCCCTGTCCTTTGCTCCTTTTGCTATGAATACACTGCCGAAAGCAAAACTAAAGGCAGACAGCAGAGCAAGAAATTGGCCTAATTGAGACTCAGACATGAAACATCCTGTAATTGGGTTCTGCTGATATTCAGTACGCTGTAATCATACACGTGCATTATTCATATATCCAAAAACTTGGCAGATAGCTTCACTTGAAAATATACGGATCCTGGGCAAGATGAGGATGCAGTTTTAACTATTATGGATGTTATCTGCGTGATATAAAAATAGCATATTACTGGCCGATTCATATTATTTGCACAGTTGGAAATTGTGCTTTGTAGTTGAGACCATATAATGTAAAGTTGATATCAACATCGTGGGGTCAGCAGCTACTCGACAAGATAGTCGTGAGTTTGCTGTTACGGGTCAGTCCTGTTTTATCCTGATATTTAATTCATAATTAATGGGGGGGGTTCTTTTGGACTTTAAACAAGCTGTTTCAAAAGCACAAGCACTTAGAAATAACCTTGGAACGGTTGTGAAAGGGCATGAAGTTGCCCTGAACATGACCGTGATAACAACGTTGGCCCGAGGCCATATGCTATTGGAGTCGGTGCCGGGTGAAGGTAAAACTCTACTCGCCACTGCGCTTGCCTCCTCTATCGAAGGGATTAGCATAGGCAGAGTGTCCGGCCAGCCTACTCTCAAGCCATCAGATATGTTGGGCGCTGAGATCATGGGAAAAGAAAGCGGAACGTTTGAGCTGATCAAGGGCCCTATCTTCCATAACATTGTCCTGTTTGACGAATTGAACCGAACCGATCCGAGGGCACAGTCTGCACTGCTTGAGGCGATGCAGGAAGGTCAGGTAACGATTGGGGATACCACACATTTGTTACCTCAGCCGTTTCTTGTAATCGCTACCCAGAACCCATTGTCTCAAGAAGGTACGTGGGAGCTGGATGCTGCGGCGAAACAACGTTTTCTGGTTAAGATCCACTGGTTTTCACCACCCCGACATATCGAATATAAGATCGCAACCGAAGCCAAGGCATTCCTCAGTGAAAATCTTGCAATGTTGAAACCGGTAATTAACAGGGAAGAACTGATGGAAATTCAGGAGATGGCACAGTCCCAGGTTAAAGTGACCGATGATATTATTCACTTGATGAATGCTATCACCGTGGCAACTCGACCAAAGGACGTTTCCTATCCTGCCGACGCGCTTGATGCACATGAAGAATTCGGGCGCGAGGTGATTAGCGATAGCGGCGGGGTTAGTTCTCGCGCTACCAGTTTCTGGCCACCCTTGTTACGTGCACATGCACTGTTTCATGGTAGAGACAAGGTTCTGCCATACGATGTTTTTGCAACGGCTTACTCTATGCTCAACCATCGAATCGAAACAAATTACCCTGTAAATATTGAGAAGTTGATACACCTTATTCTTAGTGAGCGAGGGTATGCATACTAAGGAAAAAAGTTCTGCAGCCGTATCAATATTAGATAAACGGCGATTGCAGGCTCTGGGGATTCTGCTCCAGATAAAATTAAAATCTATAACCTTTCTTCCCGGCCGTCATCCTCTGGGCAGGGCAGGTGAAGGGATGCGTTTCCTCCGTACCCGCCCCTATGAACCTGGCGAAGATAAACCAAGAGACATCGACAAATTCAGTTTGCCGGGAAAATATTGGGTAAATGAATGGGAAGCCGAGGTTCGGGCATCAGTACTTCTGCTTTGTGATTATTCAGGCTCAATGGCGTTTCCGCCAAAAGACGCAGTACGGAATCTCTCGTTACTTCAATTAACCTACTCATTATGGAGAGCGAGCGACCGGGTACGGACTATCCTTTATAGCAAAGGTGATCGTGAGATATTTGAAGAAGCAAACCTTAAAACACAGATGGAAAAACTTAGTAATCGTCTGGCACAACATACATGGTCGGATGGAGAGGAAGCTCTCGATGCACTACAGACCTACTGCTTACGTTCCCGAGGCAATAGAGATGACCTCATATTTCTGATGTCAGATTTTTCTACTGCAATGGAACATACCACCACATCGGAGTGGCGCTCTGTTCTTAGAAGACTTTCAGGCGGTCTCGTCCCTGTGATTGTAAGCTTTAAAATGTCACATGATGTGATGGGTTCCATCAAACTATGGGATCCGGTGCGGCACACGCAACGACTGACTTTCCTAACACCAAAACGCATAGATAATATTAATCAAAAAGAGATGGATCGGGTTTTAAAGCTGGAAAGTTTCTTCCGTTCTTTAGGCCTGGATTATCTTATAGTAAGGCATGAACGCGATGTGTATCCGCAGCTTGCAAAGTTGAAAGGATTACGCAGAAGGAGAAGATCTTGACAAATATTCGTGTAATTTTTACCAGCTTGATTGCAGGCCTTTTATGTATCACTGTCCATGCCCAGACGGAAGAGTTAATTGCAGAAGTTTATAAGGACAGCAATATCACAGTCCGCGCCGGCGTAATAAATCTGGAAAACAGAATCGTACATTTCGGCGAAGTATTACCTCTGGTGGTAAGGGTAACCTACAATTCCTCCGAAGTGCGATTGCAGGAAATGGATGCTGATTTTTTTACCGCTTCCTGGACCGAACAGATGGGAGTGTATCTCCTGGATACTCAATCGACCACATTGACGGGGGCCTCAGATAGCATTCAGGAGCAACGCGATGTTTATCGTTTCCAGATCCTTGCCTGTCCTGAAGGGGCAGTACTCTGTAAGGGGTCCAGACGATATGAAATACCCGAATTTACTCTCCAATATCAAATTAT
The DNA here is from genome assembly GCA_963582285.1 of Gammaproteobacteria bacterium. Classification (GTDB taxonomy): domain Bacteria; phylum Pseudomonadota; class Gammaproteobacteria; order Eutrophobiales; family Eutrophobiaceae; genus Eutrophobius. The sequence goes on from CAUZRI010000030.1 coordinate 7,916, forward strand.
TGATGAAGCAGGAAATGAGCTCTCTGCTGAATCAGTACAGTTTAGTACCTGGCCTACAGATATTATGATTGCATCGGTAATCCCACTTGGTGAGGAAGGAGAACTCAACACGTTTCCCACATATTTTCCAACCGGGGCGTTTCCAAATCCATTAACAGGAGTGAGTTACAGACAGCCGTCTGCGGGGCTGATCGCAGGTGGACTGTTTTTACTATTAGGAGGAATATTCATGTCGCCATTTAGTTTTTTTAAACGAAAAGGGTTTGCAGTCACAGAAAAAACACGCTGGGAAGAAGTGCTTGAAAATCTCAAATCAGGAGATATCGGCGCTGAAGACCAATATCTGGATGCATTGAGAAAATGCCTGGTCTGGTATTGTGTAGACACTCTTAAAATTGATCCATATTACTGGCTCAAACATGAAGAGGAAGTCTCTGGGGAAGTCCATAAAAGCACTGGTGAGTATGCCGAAGTTAAGAGCCTCTTTATTGATTTGCTCCATAGTCCTAGTGGAGAAGGTGATGTACTGCTAGAGCGTTTGACGGGCGTGATTGCGGATGCGCGTTAGAGCAAAAAATATCATGGGTATGGAAAGCGACTAATGGATTGGTCCAATTTTCAGGTAGGTAAATGGTGGCCTCTTCTGGTGGGAATTGCAGGCATGCTGGTACTGTTTACGGTCTGGTACCGTAGTAAAGGTGAATTGTTTCCTGATATAAGACTGCTTTCCGATACTGCACCTGCCATCGGAACCTTAGATAGGTTACCGCTTTTACTGGGAGCGGTTATCGTTATATTACTTATGATTTCCATGATGGACATTACCACTACACGATCCACAGTGGTTAACAAGACAGCCAGAGATTTTATGGTGGTAGTAGATACCTCACGCTCCATGAGAGAAAATACATCAATATTACGTGAGAATGTTCCAACTACATTTCCTCGAGGTGCAGGCCTGTATTCAGGGCAGGTGGATGATCCGAGCACGATACCAGAGCTGGCCCGTTATGAACTTGCTAGAGAGAGCTTGCTCCACTTCATGGGCTCGCTGAATGAAAATGAAGACAGGATCCAACTGACTTATTTTAATTCCCAGGTGTATCTAATGTCGGGCTTTACTACAAATTTTACTTTTTTAAAACAGCAGTTGCAGGCAATGGATCCGTACGTAACTTACGGTACGAATATTCGCTGGGCTCTGGAGCAAGGCTTAAACATGATAGACAGATATCCCAGCCGGAACAGGCAGGCGGTTATTCTATTAACTGATGCCGAGGCTAAAAATACAGACGATTTGAAGGAACAGTTATATCGACTTGGACAACTCGATCTTTCATTTTACCTGCTCTGGATTACCTCTGATTCAACTGGTGAGGTATCACAGCAGGCACTGGATTTTCTCCGTAGCACCCGCGCCATAGGCGCCGCTTTTACCATTGAAGATATGGATGAAGGCAATCTCAACAAGGCACTTGATGCGATTGGTAAACTTGAGAGTTATGCTTACGAGGAATTTCAGCATGAGCAGATAGATTTGTCTGAATACGTTTTTGTACTGGCTCGTTGGCTAATGTTGTTGTGGATACTACTTCTTGCCACCATCTACCATCCCGCAAGACTTGTTACCTTCAGCGGAAGGAGTTGATATTGTTATGAATACTGAAGTCGAAACAGTTAATGAATTACCACCTGATTCGAATAATGAAGAATCACTTGATGTAAGCAAGGTGGTAAACACGCAAAAAAGAAAAAAATTTATTTCTTATACTCTATTCGTATTTGCTTTTTTTCTAGTTTTTACCGGTATTCAGGCGTTAATTTTTTACAGTAAATATTTGCCTCAGATTGAAGATACTAACGGTAAATTGTTTTCACTAACGCTGGAAAAGACCCGAGGTGAGCAGTTAAATATCATACAAGCAAAATTTCAATCTCTTAGAACGGTAGTAAAGGGGCAGAGTGAAATATCATCTCGAATCGAGGCAGTATTCGAAATCATGGGTGAACATTTCAGTGGGGGCCCACTGGGGACTATTGAACAAGTGCAATCCGAATTACAATTGACACAGCAATTAATTCAGGAAAAGCTTACGGAAGAGGGCGCACTGGTAGAAGTGCTGACACAGGCTGCGAATGAAATAACTCAGCTTGAAAAAGATTTCGAAAAATTGCATGAAGTTTACTTCATTCCGTTTGATCAATTACATGCCGAGCTTCAGAATACGCCGTGGTATCTCTGGCCAACTGCTGGCAAACTTCGGAATGTATCCGGCTATTTAAATGCAGTAACCTTTAATCGTGCTATGTATTTGTCGCAGATAGGTGAAATCGGTACCGCGCGTGTTTTACTTAGTAGTATGTATGCTAATTCAGATGATCAGGAGTTACTTGGCCTGGTTTATTATGGTCTTGGACGTTTACAGTGGGAGTTGTTTCTTACCCGACTTGAACCGGAAAATTATTTTCAAGCCACCAATTATTTACGCCAGAGTCTTCAGGCAGATCCGGACTCAACCCTTGCAAAACGGTTATTCGATTACATGTTGTCGCTGACCGAGGCTGAATCCACACCTGGAGCGGGGAAGGGTGATCCTACCACTCTCACCGAAGGCGAAGCTGGCGCAGTACAAAATCCGCCTCCACTATTTTGATAAATCGGAATAAGTACTGATGTTACTATCAGCCGTAATTGCTGTAACACTATTGATTGCCATGTATTGGATTCGATATTTATTTATGGAACCCGGAACTGACGGACGCTCA